>NZ_JBFUFF010000008.1:0-158836 GCF_056403555.1 Rhizobium sp. P2_G2 | reverse complement strand
CTCATGTTCCGACACCATTCGAACGGCGCGGGCGCGGACTTCAGGGGAAAATTTGTTCGTCGTCTTGCTTGTCATAGACCCTACTTCTCACGAGTTGGGGTCTCCGGCAAATCCGGCGCGGTTCAGGACACTTTTCCGGAACCTGCTCTAGAAAAGCTCGCGGTCTTTTTCCGTGGCAGGCTTCGTTGCTTTCTTACCCTTCGGACGACCGGACTTTTCAACCGGCATGCTTTCCGCAGCGGCCGCAGGAAGCAGGCTTTCCGCCGATAGATCTTGCGTCTTTTTGGCAGGAACAGTCTGTTCGGATTCGGGCTTTTTCACAAATTTAATGGCCATGATCATTCCGTATCATCATCGTATCAAAACAGCTCCGGGTGGTTTCGTCGCGGTCACGTCGCTCCGGAACTGCTGTCACACGCTATTCCGGAGCAAGTCGCTGTCAGATGGTCACTTCTTATCTTTCTTGCCAAACGAAGCATTGCTGCCGGCAAGCTTGACCTGAGAGCCTTCGACAGGGCTGGCCTTGACGACGCTCTTGTCTTTCTTCGGCTTTCGAACTTCACGGTTTCCGCGCACTTGGCCTTTTGCCATGATCGTTTCCTTCTCTGATCCCAGATATTTGTGCGAATTGCCGAGAGGCCACTGCGTCCCACATTGGGAAGAGCAGGCTCTGTCAGCATTCTGTTTGACGGGTTATTGCCGACACCGGAGCATCGGGGCAGGCACGAGGTAGTGACAAAGAGGACCCCCCCTCGTTCCGGCGTTGGTTCGATCCCGGGTGAAGCGGTCCTATAGGACAGGTGCGCTGATAAGCGCCTCCAATGTGAAACAGTGTAGCATGCACAGCGGAAGAATGGAATCGGCAATGCCGTTGGCTTCGGCGCGGGCTCATCGAATGGCCCAAGGTGCGCGATCTGTGTCGGCGCGCCAGATCGGGTCAGACACATCAATCATCCCTCGGCGATCGGCAACTGGTTGGAGCGCTTGATCTGCGACAGCGCAAAGCTCGATTCGATCGACGCGACGCCATCAAGGCGCGTCAGCTTTTCCTTGATGAAGCGCTCATAGGCGTGCAGGTCGCGGACGACGATGCGCAGCAGGTAATCGCGCTGGCCGGTCATCAGGTAGCAATCCACCACTTCCGGCCAGCGCGACATCGCCGCGTTGAATCGCTCCAGTTCTTCCTCCCGTTGGCGTTCCAGCTTGATCGAGACGAACACCGAGATCGGCAGGTCGACCATGTCCTGGTCGATGACCGCCGTATAGCCGGTGATGACGCCGCGATCCTCCATCAGCCTGACGCGCCGGGCGCAGGGCGAGGGTGACAGGCCGACCCGGTCGGCAAGCTCCTGCGCCGTCATCCGGCCGTCTGCCTGCAGGGCGGCAATGATCCGCCGGTCGATATTGTCCAGCTGCGGCTTTGGCATATTTCCCCAAAATCTAAGAATCTACGCAGAAAAATCACTAAATGATATCGTTTCCAAGGATATCTTTGGTTACTTTCGTCTCGGAGACTGCCTTACGCTGACGGTCCATGTCAAGGAGGCATTCATGGACCAGACAGAGCTGAAGACGCTTGCGCAGTTGGAAAAGAAGGCGCTTTGGCTGGCCGCCTGGATGATCCACAATGCCAATCATCTGCGCGACCATGTCGACGGGCTGAAGGTCGGCGGCCACCAGGCGTCTTCGGCCTCGATGGCGACGATCATGACGGCACTCTACTTCTCGGCTCTGCGACCGGAAGACAGGGTAGCCGTCAAGCCGCATGCGTCGCCCGTCTTCCACGCCATCCAGTATCTGCTTGGTAACCAGAGCTTGGACAAGCTCCAGAAATTTCGCGCCTTCGGCGGCGCACAGAGCTATCCGTCACGCAGCAAGGATAGCGACGACGTGGATTTCTCCACCGGCTCGGTGGGGCTGGGCGTGGCACAGACGCTGTTTGCCTCGCTGGTCCAGGATTATCTCAAGGCGCGCGACGAGCATCTTATCGAAGGCCGGATGGTGGCGCTGGTCGGCGATGCCGAGATGGACGAGGGCAACATCTTCGAGGCGCTGCTCGAAGGCTGGAAGCATGGCCTGCGCAACTGCTGGTGGATTGTCGACTACAATCGCCAGAGCCTCGATGCCGTGGTCCGCGAAGGGCTTTGGGAGCGATTCGAAAGCATTTTCCGCAATTTCGGCTGGGATGTGGTGATCCTGAAATATGGCTCGCTGCAGCGAACGGCTTTCGCGGAGCCGGGCGGCGAGGCCCTGCGGACATGGATCGATGCCTGCCCGAACCAGCTTTATTCGGCGCTGACCTTCCAGGGAGGTGCAGCCTGGCGCAAGCGGCTGACGGCCGATCTCGGCGACGAAATTGGCGCTTTGCTCGCGCGCCGCTCGGATGACGAACTGGCGGCGCTGATGACCAATCTCGGCGGCCATGACCTGCCGTCCCTGCTCGATGCCTTCGAGGCGGCGCGGTCGCACGACCGGCCGACATGCTTCATTGCCTATACGATCAAGGGTTTCGGCCTGCCGCTCGCCGRCCACAAGGACAATCACGCCGGCCTGATGACCAAGGACCAGATCGCGGCGCTGCAGGCCTCGATGGGCATATCGGCTGGCCGGGAATGGGAGAAATTCGAGGGGTTGGAGATCGCGGCGCCGGCGCTGCAACGCTTCCTCGGCGCGGTGCCTTTCAACGCCAAGGGCCGGCGGCGCTATCATGCGCAACGCGTGCCTGTTCCCCAGCAGTTGGCGGTCGAGACCAAGGGCACGATGTCGACGCAAGCCGGCTTCGGCCGGGTTCTCGACGAGCTGGCGCGGCTCGGCGGGCCGCTTGCCGATGCCATCGTCACCACGTCGCCGGATGTGACGGTGTCGACCAATCTGGGGCCATGGGTCAATCGGCGCGGCCTGTTTGCAAAACAATTGCTGGCCGATACCTTTCGCAGCGAGCGCATCGCCTCGGCGCAGAAATGGGAATTCGGCACGACCGGTCAGCATATCGAACTCGGCATCGCCGAGAACAATCTCTTCATCCTGCTTTCGGCGCTTGGCCTGTCGCATTCGGTCTTCAGCCGACGGCTGCTGCCGGTGGGCACGCTCTATGATCCGTTTATCGAGCGTGGATTGGATGCACTGAATTACGCCTGCTATCAGGATGCGCGCTTCCTGCTGGTCGCCACGCCCTCCGGCGTGTCGCTTGCGCCTGAAGGCGGTGCGCACCAGTCGATCGCGACACCGCTGATCGGCATGGCGCAGGACGGATTGGCGGCTTTCGAGCCGGCTTTCGTCGACGAACTCGCCGTCATCATGCGTTTTGCCTTCGACTATATGCAGCGTGACGGCGAAGCGGTGCAATCCGAGCGCACCTGGCTCAGGGAGGAGACCGGGGGCTCGGTCTATCTCCGGCTTTCAACCCGCCCGGTCGAGCAGATCGCCCGGACGATGACAGCGGAACTGGAGCAGCAGATTGTCGATGGCGGCTATTGGCTGAGGGAGCCGGGACCGAACTGCGAGGTCATCGTCGCCTATACCGGGACGGTCGCGCCGGAAGCGATCGAGGCGGTCGGAATGATGGCGGAGGATCGGCGCGACATCGGCCTGCTTGCCGTCACCTCCGCCGACCGGCTCAATGCCGGTTGGACAGCGGCAAGCCGAGCGCGGGAGCGCGGGCTGGTGCATGCAAAGAGCCACATCGAACGCCTTTTCGACGCACTGCCCCCGCATTGTGCCATCGTCACCGTGGCGGATGGTCATCCGGCGGGATTGGGCTGGCTCGGCTCAGTCTACGGCCATCGCACCCGCAGCCTGGGCGTCGAGCATTTTGGGCAATCAGGCACGATCGATGACCTCTACCGCCATTTCGGCATCGATGCGAATTCGATCGCGGCTGCGGCTGAGGGGATCGCGCGGGGGCGGCCGATACGGCATTTGAAGGCGCTGGAATAGCACCGGTTTCGCATGGTCTGCTCAATTGGCGAGGTTAGGGTCGCCCGCTGGGTACGGGCGATCCCACAGGTAATCACTGCCAGAACGCATATTTCCGATCGCCGCCGGCCGATGCGGCACTCACATGCGACATGATCTCACCCATATCCGGATGCGGTGATGCAAGCACTTCCTGTGTTGCTTGCTCGACCGCGTCGCGCACGTCCGCCTTAAGCGGATCAAGCCCATCTGCCGCCAGCAATCTCTCCTCGACCAGCTTCTTTGCCAGGATGTCGATCGGGTCGCGCTTCAGCCACTGGTCAAGTTCGCCCGGCCGGCGATACGTCGCCGGGTCGGAGCGGGAGTGGCCGGAATAGCGGTAGGTCTTCATTTCCAAGAGCGACGGGCCTTCGCCGCGGCGGGCGCGGGCGGCGGCGGTGTCCATGGCTGCGGCCACGGCATCGACATCCTGGCCGTCGACAATGACGCCCGGCATGCTGTAGCTCGCGGCGCGGGTGGCAATGTCCTCGACGGCGGTGGTGAGGTCGATGCGCGAATATTCACCATAGAGATTGTTCTCGCAGACGAACACGACCGGCAGCTTGAGGATGGCGGCGAAGTTGAGCGCCTCATGAAAGGCGCCGATATTCGCCGAGCCGTCGCCGAAGATCGACACCGCGATCCGGTCCGTGCCCCGGGTGCGGGCCGCCAGCGCAGCGCCGCAGGCGATCGGCAAGCCGGCGCCGATAATCGCCGCGGTCGGCAAGAGGCCGACGGCCGGTTCGACCAGGTGCATCGATCCGCCAAGACCGCCGGCACAGCCGACGGTGCGACCGCAGATTTCGCCCAGCACGCCGACGGTGGTGACGCCCAGCGCCAGCGCATGGCCGTGACCGCGATAGGTGCAGGTAACGATGTCATCCGGATCGATCGAGCGGGCAATGCCCACCGACACCGCTTCCTGGCCGCTGGCGAGATGCGTCGAACCGCGGATATGGCCCTCGCCGAACAGTTTTTGGATGCGCTCTTCGACCGAGCGGATTTCGATCATGCGGGTCAGCTGTTCCAGCCGGCTTTTCAGCGCCTCGCGGCGGGCGGGCGGCGAATTGGAGTTGGAAAGATCGGTCATGCGGCATTCCTCCACCAGGGCAGCGGCGGTTGGTTGGTCGAGACCAGCGCGTCGACCTGTTCGGCGATATAGGCAGCACTCGGCAGATAGCGGCTTTCGAGCACCCCGCTATAGGGCACCGGTGCATCGGGCAAAGTGATGCGATGGGGTGCTGCACGCAACTTGCCGAAATGCTCGACGGCAATGGCCGAGACGACATCGGCGCCCCAGCCGGATGCTGCGGGTGATTCTTCCACTGTCACCAGCCGGCCGGTGCGGGCCACGGAGTCGGCCACGGTCTTCTTGTCCCAGGGCCAGAGAGTCAGCAGGTCGATGACCTCGATATTGGCGCGGCTATTGGTGGCGGCTTGCTGCACCGCACGGACCAAGGCGCCGCAGGCGATCACCGTAGCGTCGGTGCCGGATTTGACGATCTCGGCCTGACCGAGCGGAATGCGATAATTCGGATCGTGCTCGAATTCCTCGCGCTCGGAATAGAGGATACGCGGCTCCAGCACGACCACAGGATCGGGATCCTCGATTGCCGAGCGCAACAGGCCATAGGTCGTGCGGGCGTTGCTGGTGACGCAGAGTTTCAGGCCCGGCGTGCCGCGGAACCAATGGTCGAGCATCTGCGAATGCTGACAGCCAAAGCCTTGACCGGCGCCGGCCGAAGCACGCACCACCAGAGGCGTCGTCAGCCGGCCGCGCGACAGATAGCGCATCGTGGCGGCCTGCGTGGTCAGCTGGTCGAGCGCGACACCGATGAATTCGACAAACATCATCTCGACGATCGGCTTCAACCCGCAGACGGCGGCGCCGACAGCCGCACCCATGAAACCCATTTCCGAGATCGGCGTGTCGATGACGCGCTGCGGGCCATGCTCGGCGAGCAGGCCTTCGGTGACCTTGAACGGCCCGCCGGCGGCGGCGACGTCCTCGCCCATCATGATGACGGTCGGATCATCCTTCATCGCGTCATCCAGTGCCCTCAGCACTGCCTGTCTTACCCAGATCTTGGCCATGTCTCCTCCTCATTCCCAGAAACGTCTGCCGCCTGGGCGGCCAAATTCATGCTTCGAGCACGATGGTCGGCGCCCCAGTCTTCACGTCATCACCGGCGGCGATCAGGATTTCGGCCACGGTGCCGGCGAAGGGTGCGGGCACTTCCACCGTGGTCTTGTCGGTCTCGACGACGAACAGTGTCTGGCCTTCGGCCACCTTGGCGCCGATCTGGACCTGGATTTCGCTGATCACCACCTCGTCGACGGCATCGCCGACCTTCGGCATCTTGAGTGTTGAACGCATCCTGTCACTCCGTATTGATCTTATCTCAAACCATGACTCGTTCTGACGAAGCGTCTCGCCCTGTCATCCAGCAGGTGGATTCGGCGACGGCATCAGCCAGTCGGCGATATGAACCATGCCCTGCACCGTCCAGCCGCCGTCGACGACCAGCGTCTGCCCGGTGATGTAACTCGCCCGGTCGCTCGCGAGGTAAACGACCGGATCGGCGATCTCCCAGGGTTCGGCGAGCCGACCCATGGGAATGCGCTCGACCTGCCATTCGCTGCGGATCGACCCGTCCCTGATTCCCTGTTCGATCAGCTTGGTGCGGGTCGAGCCCGGGGCGACGGCATTGACGCGGATATTGGCGGTCGCGGTTTCGGTGGCGTAAACGCGGGTCAGGCTCTCGATCCCTGCTTTGGCCGCGCTATAAGGGCCGCGGCCCTGGATGGCGATGATGCCGGCGGCCGAAGCAATGCTGACGATCGCGCCGCCCTTGCCGCGCGCCCGCATCCGGCGGATCGCCTGGGCGCAGCAGAGATGCATGCCGGTGAGATGCGTGTCGATCACCAGATGCCAGTCCTCCGGCGTCATGTTCTCCGCCAAGGCGACGCGCTGCACGCCGGCATTGTTGACCAGCACATCGATCTGTCCGGCCTCGCGGTCGATCTTGCTGAAGGCATCGGCGACGCTTTCGGGCTTGGCGACATTTGCTTTTAGGTAGGTGACGCTATCCCGCGTCTCGTCCGGATCGCCAAGGTCGAGGGAAAACACCTTGGCACCCTCTTCGAGGAAGCGGCCGGCGATGGCGTCGCCGATGCCACGCGCAGCGCCGGTGATCGCGACGACCTTGCCCGAAAACGATTGTGTCATGATCCTCCTCCCCACTTTGCCGCTAGTACATGAGCCAACCGCCACTGACATTGATGGTGGCGCCGGTGATGTAGCTCGCATGATCCGAGGCCAGGAACAGCACCGAGCCGGCGAGATCCGATGGTGGCGCCATATAGCCGAGCGGGATCTGGGCGACGGTCGCGGCGAGTGCGGCATCATCCATGCCGCTGCGCATCATCGCGGTGTCGGCCGCTCCGGGCGAGATGGCATTGACAGTGATCCTGTCCTTCGCCAGCGAACGGGCGAGGCCGCGGGTCATGGATACGATCCCGCCCTTCGTCGCCGCATAGGCGACCGAGCCGCCGAAACCGCCGCTCATCCAGCCCTGCGAGGTGAAATTGATGATCCGGCCGCCCTGGCCCTGATCCCGCATGATCTTCGCCACCGCCTGCGCCAGGAAGAACGCGGCCTTGAGGTTGATGTCGTGCTGGAAATCCCAATCGGCCTCGGTGACTTCGAACAGGCTGTGGCGGCGGACGAGAACGGCGGCCGTCTGTACCAGCACGTCGATACGGCCGAAGGCGGCCAGAACCTTATCGAGCGCCGTGTTCTGGTCGGAGACCGGCCGCAGGTCATGGCCGATCGCAATATGGCCCTCGCCTTCCATCTCGGCGACAACGGCATCCGCCTTGGCTTGGTCGAGATCGACCACGGCAACATCAGAGCCCGCCACGCCGAACGCCAGGCAGATTTCGCGGCCAATGCCGCCCGTGCCCCCGGTGACAATCACCTTCTTGCCTTCCAGCCCGGAGCCGAGATTGAACGCCATCTTCTTCTCCTCAACGCCCGTCCGGCGGCGTGACAACCGTATGCTCGGTAACGAAGCAGGATTGCGCCTCGCCCATGAATTTCTTGCGATCCTCGACCAATTGGCTGGCATAGGGTTCGGTGGCGAAGGCCTTCGCCGCATCCTCGACGCTGTCGAACCAGACCTCGCCGACACCGTCCCAGGCCGCCTCTTGAGGGTTCCAGCTTTGCACCCGGTCGAAGCGCAGGCCGCGCACGCCCGGCATCTGCCTGACGATATCGGCATGCGGCCCCGTCCAATGCGCGAAAAACTCTTCCTCAGTCATGCCGGGCTTGCGGCGGATGAAACTGATGCGCTTGATCATCCAGCGGCCCTCCGCGGCTGAAAGAATTCCAGCGTAATCCCGTCATGAATGCGCAGATAGGCGACTTTCGCGCCGATATTCGGACCGCCATCGATATCGACCGGACCTTCCGGCACGATCGGCCGCGCGCCGCAGGCAACAGCATGTTTCCAGGCGACGTCGGCGTTCTCGACCTTGAGGCAAAGATGCACATTGCCGGGATTGGCCGTCGCATCGGGCTGCTTCTGCTTTTCGGTCTGGTAGTCGAGCAGTTCCAGTGTATTGCCGCCGGGCAGGTCTACGAAGGCAGCCTTGATGCTGATACCGGGATAGCCGACATGTTTTCCCAGATAAGGCCCGTCGAGCACGGTCTGCCAGCGGGCCGGCACGCCAAGGAATGGTTCCCAGAAAGCCAGGGCATCATCGATGCTGGCGACGCTCATGCCGACATGATGGATGGCATTGGCTGTCGCGGCGTGCCCAACAATGTCTGTTTGCGCGCTCATCGCTCAGATCCTGAATAGCTTTTCGGCATTGCCGGAGAACAGCGCCACCTGCTGATCGCGCGGCAATATGGAGATGATCTCGGCATAGGCATTGATGACATCGGGATAGGAACTGAACATCCGGTCGACCGGCCAATTGGTGGCAAAGACGACGCGGTCCGGACCGAAGGCCTCGATACTGCCGAGCACATAGGGCCGGATCGAATCGACGGTCCAGAGCGGGTCGCACATGCCGAGGCCCGAAACCTTCATCCAGACATTCGGCGCTGCCGCCATGACGTCCATCGCAGCCCGCCATTGGCGAAAGCTTTCAGGATCGCGCTTCATCGGGATGGCGCAATGGTCGACGCAGATCTGCGTCTCCGGGAAGGTGCGGGCAAGGTCGAGAATATCGTCGGCCAGCTCGACGCGCGTATCGATGCAGGAGACGAGGTTGCGCGGGCCGAGCTCGGCAAAACCCTTTCGCCAGGCCGCGTCGACCAGGTAGTGGCCCTCTCCGAAATTGCGGATGCCGCGCACATTCGGATATTTGAGATGACGGTCCAGCACCTGCGCTGCGTCCGGCCGCGCCAGATGGCATTCGGCGATAATGCCCTGCGGAAAGCCGGTTTCTTGGGCAAAGGCCTGCAGCCATTCGGTTTCGTCGACCGGGTCGGGCGTGTTGACGGCAGCCTGCACATGCACGGCTTTGATCACATTGGCGAAGCGGATTTCAGCCAGATAGTCCTTGATCAGATAATGCTGGGATTTCAGCGGGTCGGTATCCGCCAGAAAGCCGTGAGTGGCATCCGGTTCCAGCCAGCCGTAGCGCAGCTTCGGATGCTTCATGTCATGCAGATGGAAATGGGTGTCGACGAATGCCAGTTCAGCCATGGCGGCGGGCCTCCAGGGGATGAATCGAAAGCGCATCGGCGACCGCCTGGCCGAGAGCTTCGGTCGAGGCTGTGCCGCCCATATCGCGCGTCAGATTTTCGCCGGAAGCAAGCACGCGGGCAATAGCGTCGACGATGGCATCTGCTGCTTCTTTCGCGCCGAGATGTTCGAGCATCATCGCGCCAGACCAGATCTGTCCGATCGGATTGGCGATGTTCTGGCCGGCAATGTCGGGCGCCGAACCATGCACGGGCTCGAACATCGAGGGAAAGCGCCGCTCCGGATTGAGATTGCCGGACGGTGCAATGCCGATCGTGCCGGTCACCGCCGGGCCGAGATCGGAGAGAATATCGCCGAACAGGTTGCCGGCTACGACGACATCGAAGGTGGAGGGGCGGCGGACGAAATGGGCGGTCAGGATATCGATATGATATTGCTCGGTCGCGACATCCGGGAATTCCTTGGCGATCGCCCGGAAGCGCTCGTCCCAGAACGGCATGGTGTGGATGATGCCGTTGGACTTGGTCGCCGAGGTCAGCTTCTTCTTGCGCTTGCGGGCGAGGTCGAAGGCAAAGCGCATCACCCGGTCGCAGCCGAAGCGCGTGAAGATGGTCTGCTGGGTGACCATTTCCTGGTCCATGCCGGGGAACATGCGGCCGCCGATCTCCGAATATTCCCCCTCATTGTTTTCGCGGACGATGTAGAAGTCGATCAGTCCGGGATTGGCGAGCGGCGATGGCACGCCGTCGAACAGCCGCACGGGCCTCAAGTTCACATATTGCTGGAAATTGCGTCGGATCGGCATCAGCAGCGTCCAGAGCGACTCGACGTCGGAGACCGTCGGCCAGCCGATGGCGCCGAGGAAGATCGCGTCATGATTGGCAATCCGGTCGAGCCCGTTGGCCGGCATCATCCGGCCGGTGCGGGCGTGATGATCGCAGCCCCAGTCGAAATCCTCCCAGGCAATGTCGACACCGAACAGGCGCGCGGCTTCGCTGACCACCTTTATGCCCTGCGGGACGACTTCCTTGCCGATCCCATCTCCCTGGATCACGGCGATCTTGGCTGAGGGCATGTTTCTCGAACTCCAGGCGGGAATGGGTGAGTACGGATGGTATCGTTTCAATTATAGTCGCGGTCAGATGCAATGCAAGGCCTTCGGGCGTGAAGTTTGACGGAGCAGTGCGTTCGCCTGACGCCGTGAGCGAACATATCGGCATCTGAACGCTAGAGGAATCAAATCAATATATTGAAATTACTTGAATAAATGGAATGTATGAAAATCGCCGTGGGCGTTTTCGTCGTCTCGGAATTGCCGTCAAGGCGCGGATTGGCCATTTGATGCGGCTCATCCATGTGCCGTACTGGCCACAAAAAAGTTCTTGCATTCTTCTGATAACGTTTCAATATGCATTCCCGCGGACGGCTGAGGCTGTTCGGGAGGAATATCTCCATGTCGCCGCAAGAGGCGGTCGCAGGGGCCAAGCATGGCCGGCCGGGGAGGTTTGAGACGCAATGACTGCAGGAGAGCGCAAGCGCCGCGCAATTGTGACCGGGGCCGGCAGCGGCATCGGACGGGCAGTGGCGCTGCGCCTGCTGGCCGAAGGTGTGCAGGTGCTTGGCGTCGATATCGATGCCGAGAAGCTCAAAGGCGTCGCCAACGACAATTATGAAGGGCTCCCCGCCGATCTCGCTGATCCGGCGGCGCGTGCAAAGCTTGCCGAAGCGGCGGATGGCGCCGATTATCTGGTCAATTCGCATGGTGTGCTGGTGGTGAAGTCGATCTTCGACATCACGCTCGACGACTGGCGGCGGATTCACACGGTCAATGCCGAATCCGTCTTCTTCCTCTGCCAGCAGATTGGCCCAAAACTCCGGCCCGGCGGGGCAATCGTCAACCTGTCGTCCAGCTCGGCCAAGCTTGCCGCCACGACCGAGGTGGCGGCTTATGCTGCGTCGAAGACAACGATCCTGTCGATCACGCGCTCCTTCGCTTATGCGCTGGCCTCGCGCCCGGTACGCGTCAACGCCATTTGCCCGGGCATCGTCGACACGCCGATGCAGGATACAGTGCTCGCCGGCATGTCCAAGCTACGGGGGATGGAACTCTCGGCGATGAACGAGGCGCGCAACAAGACCGTGCCGCTCGGCCGGCCGGCGCGTCCGGAGGAATGCGCGGGTGCCATCTGGTTCCTGCTGTCGGACGAGGCAGGCTACATGACCGGCCAGGCGGTGAATCTCACCGGCGGCTTGGTGACCTGGTAGAGAGGGGAGACGATGAAACGACCGCAAGTGATCCGCGCCACCGGCCTCGGCCATCCCGAAGGTCCCTATGAGCTCGACGATGGCCGGGTGATCTATGCCAATACCTATGCCAGCGAAATCGGCTATTGGGACCCGAAGAGCGGTAAACAGGGCCAGTTCGCCTTTGTCGGCGGCGGCCCGAATGCCTGCATGCTCGGCAGCGACGGCGCGGTCTATTCCACCCAGACGCCCAATGTCGGCCAGTGGGTTGCGCCCGAACACCGCCCACCGTCGATCCAGAAGACGTTTGCCAGCGGCAAGGTGGAAATCCTGGTCACCGAGGCCGATGGTTTTAAATTCGACGGTCCGAACGACCTGACCTTCGGCCCGGATGGCCGGCTCTATTTCACCGATTCCGGCGATTGGAACCAGGCCGAGAAACCGCATCCCGGCCGCATCTGCGTGATCGACAAGGACGGTTCCGCCCACATTCTCGAAGAGCTGGACTATGTCTATCCGAACGGCATCGTCGCCGAGCCGGACGGCTCGCTCATCTGGGTCGAGTCCTACACGCTTAATGTCATCCGCCGTAAGCCGGATGGCAGCAAGTCGCTGCTCTGCAAGATGCCGGAAGGCCATATTCCCGACGGCCTGAAGATCGACATCAACGGCGACCTCTGGATCACGGCGGTTGCGGCGGGAGGCGTCGATCATTTCACCAAAGACGGCAGGCATGTCGACTTCCTCGAGACGGGAGGCACGATCCTTAACTGCGTGTTCGGCAGGGGCGGCAAGCTGTTCTGCTGCGACATGGGTCCGTTCGACACGACTGGGTCGGCCATGACAGGATACCTGATCGAGGTCGATCTCGGCGTCGAAGGCATGCCGCTCTATCGCGGCGCGATCGGATAAGGAAAGCATCAGCATGAAAATCGCCAAAGTCGAAGCCATCCCGGTCAGTTATCCCGAACCGAACGATTTTAATGCGCTCCGGCATCTCTGCCTCGCCAAGATCACCGCCGATGACGGCCAGGTGGGTTGGGGGGAATCGATCACCCAGTTTCCGGAGGCAAATTTCGCTGCCAAGGCGATCATCGAAGGCATGGCGCCCAATCTGATCGGCAAGGACCCGGTGCAGACCGAGGCGCTCTGGCGGCAAAACAAGCAGCAGGCCTGGTGGTACGGCTATCATGGCGGCATCGCCTCCTATGCGACCGCGGCGATCGATATCGCGCTTTGGGATTTGAAGGGCAAGGCGCTGAACACGAGCGTTCTCGATCTGCTCGGCGGACCGGTCCACGAGCGCCTGCCGGCCATCGCCTCCTGCCATGCGCACTATGAGGATATTGCCGAAATGGCAGAGGAAACCCGCGAATGGGTCTCGACCGGCCTGCAGGGCCTGAAAACCGGCTTCGGCAAGCGCGGCAATGCCCGCCTCGGCTATGACCACAATCGCGACGTTGCCTATGTGAAGGCGATGCGCGAAGTGCTCGGCGACAAGATGCTGATGATCGACAATGGCATCGCCATCAAATGGGACGTCACCGACGCCGTGCGCCGCGCCAAGGCGATGGAGGAGTATAACCTCGCCTGGATCGAAGAGCCGCTCGGCGCCTGGGACCCGGAAGGCTATGCCAATCTCCGTTCCAAGACCACCACCCGCATTGCCTATGGCGAGCGCGAATGGACGCTCGAACAGTTCGAGCGGGTGCTGGCGACTGGCACGGTCGACGTGATCGGCGTCGATCCCGGCCGCGCCGAAGGCATTACCGGCTTCAAGAAAGTGACGGAGCGCTGCGAGTCCTATCGCCGGCAGGCCAATGCGCATGCCTGGTCGTCGGCGATCGTCACGGCGGCAAGTCTGGCGATTTCCTTCAATTCGCCAGCCTGCAAGCTGTTCGAGCTGAAGCCGCTGAGGAACCCGATGCAGCATGATCTCGTGCCAAAACCTTTCGAGCACAAGGACGGTTGGATGTATCCGCCGACCGGGCCGGGGTTGGGCATCGAGGTGAACGAGGACGTCGTTAACAGCTATCGCAGCGAAAAGGTGCTGGGATTGGTCTGACATGCATCTCGCGGGGAGCAATCGCTGCCCAAACGACGGCGGACTGCATGAACGGACAGGGTGCAGGAAGGTGGCTGGAGGAGCTGGTCCTTCCTGGGAAGTCTGGAAATTCAACTGTTCTGGGAGGAACACATGCGTAAAACTTACCGTCACATGCTTCTGGCAGCCGTCAGCTGCGCCACCATTTCCGCCGCCGGCCTGGCATTGGCGGATGAAAGCCAGATCCCCACTTCGGGCGACAAGGTCGATGGTGCGCCGCTTCAGGTCAAACGCGATTGGGGCACGTTCAAGCTTGCCGACCGCATCGCCGACAAGATCAAGAAGGGCGAGAAGATCAATTACGTCTTCTCCTACCAGGCCTCCGGTATTCCGCTGTTCTCGCCGCAATACAAGGCGGGCTTCGACATGGGCTGCAAGATGGGCAATGCCATCTATCCGATGGATTGCGCCGCGATCGCACCTGTGCAAAACGACCCGAACCAGCAGGTCAGCCAGATCGAAGCCAAGCTTGCTGCCGGCGAAGTCGACTGCATCGGCATCGAGCCGGTCAGCTCGGACGCGATGACGGCGATCACCAACAAGCTGATGGATCAGGGCATTCCGGTCTTCACGGCTGGCGTCACCTCACGCGGCCACGAATTCACCAATTTCACCCAGATCCCGGACAAGGAAGGCCATACCGCCGCCGAAGCGGTGTTGAAATGGATCAAGGACAACAACAAGACCGACATCAAGGTCTTTGCGGTGTCCGGCGGCGACCCGACGCAATTCTGGGCGCAGGGCCGGATGAAGGGTTTCGAGGAAGGCATCAAGGCCGCCATTCCGGACGCCAAATTCGTCACCACGGCCGCCAACGGCCTGAACACCAGCTATGAGCCGGGCAAGACTTTTGACGTCTTCCGTTCGTTCCTGACAGCCAATCCGGATGTGCAGTTCATCGAGAATGTCGATATCGGCGCCGAACATGCCGACCGCGCCATCGAAAGCTTGGGCATGGCCGGCAAGGTGTTCACCATCGGCTGGAACTCCTCCAAGGGTCAGCTCGATGCGATCGAGAAGGGCATTCAGGTGGCGCAGCTCGACCAGCGCTGGCCCGACCAGGCAGCCTTCGGCGCACCCGCCTGTGCCCAGTTCCTCAAGAATGGCGTGATCTTGCCCAACACGCAAACGCTCAAGGCGGTGATGAAACCGGATGTCGCCCAAGCGCGCGCCGAGCTCGACAAGACCATGTCGCAGAAGTGATTTCTTGCAGACAACCAGTCGAGCCGCTGCAAGCGGCTCGATCGATTCCGGCCAGCCAAACGCCGTGAGCAAGACGGGGAGTTGAGATGAATATGAATCCAGGTCAGATCACGGAGCCGGCCGAGACGAAACGGGGATTTTCCGCCGCCAAGGCCACGGTCGACGCGGCACTGCGTATCGGCGGCCTGTTTCTTGCGGTCATCGCCGTGGCGCTGGTCTTTATCATCATCAACCCCAATTTCGCCAATCCCAATCTGGCCGTTTCCGTCCTGCGCGCGATGAGTTCCGTGGCGATCATGGCCATCGGCCTGACGCTGGTGATCGTGGTCGGCGAAATCGACCTTTCCTTCGGCGCCATGTATGGCCTGGCGGCCAATACGCTGGCCGTTGTCTGGATCGTGTGGGGCGTGTCGGTCTATCTCGCGATCCCGATCGTCATCATCGTCGCCATCGCCGTCGGCATCTTCAACGGATTGCTGGTGACCAGCATGAAGATCCCATCCTTCATCGTCACGCTCGGCAGCTATAACCTGCTCTATGGCCTGTCGCTCTGGGTCACCAACACGCAGACCTTCAATCCGAACTACCCGCCGCCGGATGTCACCGTGAATCCGGGCGAGCTCAACTTCTTCATCGGCCTCACGCAGAATATCGGTAAATACAGTCTCTCTGTCGAAATCTTCTGGATGCTCGGCATTGCCGTGGTCGTCGGTTTGCTGCTGCATCGCTCGCTGTTCGGCTTCCGTCTGATGGCGATCGGCGGCAATCCGGAAGCCGGCCGGTTGGCGCGGCTGCCGGTGCGGAAATACAAGATTCTCGCCTTCATTCTCTGCTCGGTGCTTGCGGCGATGGCCGGCATTCTCGACTTTTCCTTCATCCAGACCAGCCAGCCGGATATCGGCCTGTCGCAGACCTTCCCGGTCTTCGCGGCGGTGATCATTGGCGGCGCCAGCCTGTCGGGAGGCAAGGGCACGATTGTCGGCACGTTGGGCGGCGCCCTGCTGTTGGCCGAGCTGCAGATCGGCCTGGCGCTGCTGTCGCCCGGACCGCATGTGCAACAACTCTTCCTCGGCGCGGTCACCATCGGCGCCGTGGCGCTCGATCTCTTCCTCACCAAACTGCGGAAGAGCAGGGCGTCATGAGCGGTCAGGGCATCGGCATTCGTGGCGTCAGCAAGCGCTATGGCAGCACGATCGCGCTGAATGGTGTCGATCTCGACATCCTCCCCGGCGAGGTGCTCGGTATTGCCGGCCCTAACGGCGCGGGTAAAAGCACGCTGATCCGCATGATCGCCGGCGAAGAAAGGCCCGACAGCGGCGAGCTGACCTTCGACGGCCAGCCCTGGTCGCCGACATCGGATTGGCAGGCAGTGGCCGTGGTGCATCAGGAGCCGCAGCTTTTCCCCAATCTGACCGTTGCGGAAAACATGCTGGTCGGGTGCGAGGGCACCAGCGGTGCCAGGCCGAAACTAAGCGATGCCGATGCCGCCGTGATGAACGCGCTCGGTATCGGCCATCTCCGGAACCGGCAGCTGTCGGAATGCTCGCTGGCCACGCAGCAGCGTACCGAAATCGCCCGGGCCGTCGCCCGCTCCTCAAAAGTCTTTCTGTTCGACGAGCCGAATTCGGCGCTGACCGCCGATGAATCGAACGAACTGTTCCGAGAAATGCGTCAACTGGCGGCGAGCGGCCATATCGTCCTGCTGGTCACGCATCGGCTCGAAGACCTGGTGGCGCATTGCAAGCGCGTCGCCATCGTCCGCGACGGACGGGTGCGCACGATCCTCGAAGCCGGGGCTCTGACCGAGGATGGCATCGCCCGCCAGATGGTGGTCGATAGCGGCGCCGTGCATGGCTCAGCCGTGCCGAAAGCCATGGCCTCTGCGTCTGCCCAGCCGACCTTCTCCGTCCGCCACTGGACGCATCGCAAAGCTTTTCGCGATATCACGCTCGACGGCAAGGCCGGCGAAATTATCGCCCTGGTCGGCGTGGAAGGTTCCGGTTCGCGCGAACTGATCCGCTCCTTCGCCGGGCTGGAGCGCTGCACGGGCACGATCAGCATCGGCGGCGAAACCGGTGAGCGGGCGGTCGACACGATGACCGCCTATGTTCCGGCGACCCGGCAGCTCAGCCTTTACAGCAACTATTCCGTCGGCGAGAACCTGCTCGTCCGGCTCGGCAAGCCCGAGATCGCCGGTGTCGGACTGATGTTGAAGACCCGGCGGATGAAGGAGATGGCAGAAGATGCCGTCAAGCGCTTCCTGGTGAAGGCGCGGACGACGACACAAGGCATTCGCTCGCTGTCGGGCGGCAACCAGCAGAAAGTGGCGATTGCCCAGGCACTGCATTGCAGCCCGAAATTGCTGCTGCTCGAAGAGCCGACGCGCGGCGTCGACATCCATAGCAAGGCCGAGATCTACCGGCTCCTGCGCGACTATGCCGATGCCGGCCATGTGGTGGTGATCTTCTGCACCGAGATATTGGAGGTCTATGAAGCCGCCGACCGCGTGCATGTCGTCGCCGACGGTCGCCTTTCGCAAGCATTGACGGTGGCGAGCTACGATCAGGTGGAACAACTGGCGACGGATATTACCCGGTTGGAGCAGGAAAGTCGGGAGAGGCTATTGAAAGCGGGATAATCTCAGGCGCCGCTTTTCAGCAATGCCCGAGCAGTCCGTGCTCAATTCACCTTATATTTCTTGATCGTCCCTTCATCGAGCACAAGCCCGAATCCGGCGCCCTGCGGCACGTCGTAATAGCCGTTGTCAAACTTCGAGCGGTTCGCCACCAGCGCATAGAACATCGGGTCCCGATCCGGATGAAACGTTTCCAAATATGTCCCATTCGGAATGCCCGACAGCAGGTGCGCGGAGATTTGCGGCTCCTCGTGATGACCCATTTGGCAGGTAAACGCTTGCGCCAAAGCAGCCACCCGTCGCCACTCCGTCGGGCCGCCGCCCCAGCTGGCGTCGTAGTTGCAGACGTCGATAGCGCCCGACATCATCAGGTCACGGCAGCCGGCGCGGCTGATCTCGCTCTGCCCTGCGGTGATTGGAATGCCCGTCTGATTGCGCGCGGCGGCAAGGTCGAGGCGGTCGTTGTACCAACGCACCGGCTCCTCGAACCAGCGGATGTTGAGGTCCCGGGCATGGCGTGAAAACGCCACCGCGTCCCGCAAAGTCCAGCCCTGGTTGGCGTCGACGCACAGGACGAAATCGTCGCCGACGGCACTGCGGGCGGCGCGAACGCGCTCGGCGTCTTCCTTTGGCGTACGGCCGCCGACCTTGAACTTGCAGCCGGCATAGCCTGCCGCGCGGATCTCCTCCATCTCCCGGCCGACATCCGCTAATGTCTTGTTTTCTTCATAATATCCGGCAATGCAGATCACCGGAAGCCGGTCGCGATAGCCGCCCCAGAGCTTGTAGAGCGGCACATCAAGCGCCTTGCCGACGGTGTCCCAGACGGCCGAGTCGACGCAGGCCTGGGCGCACATGGCGAGTTTGCGGTCGCGCAGGATATTGTAGCTCGGCCAGCGCGCTTCCTCCCAGCAGCCCTCGATGTTGAAGGCGTCTTTGCCGATCAGGCGCGGGGCGATTTCGTCGAGAATGATCTTGATCACTTCGGCCTGGGTCTCGAACTCGTCGCCGTTATAGACTTCGCCGACAATGCCCTCTTTCGTATAGAGGCGGGTGATGATCGTACAGCGATGCGTCATGTAATAGAAGCTGCCGCGGAAGGTGCGCGGCAACGGCATGCAGAGCGGGATGCATTCGATGCGCTCGATTGTGAGGGGTCCGACCATGAGACGCTCATTCCTGCGAAAAAATGAAACGTTTCCATAATAATGTGGTTCGTCACATTGGGTCAAGCGATAACCGGTCGCATATCCCTTGCTGGCATGATATAAGTTGCGTTAGGATGGAGTTTCGCAATGGTTTCCGGCATGTTGGCCGAGAAAATCCGGTTTGCACGGCAAGGGGATCGGCGTGGCTAAAAGCGTTGAGAAGAAGGCGACGATCCGCGATGTGGCGCGGGTCTCGGGCGTCTCGGTCGGAACCGTTTCACGCAGTCTCAACGCCCCTGATACAGTTAAACCCGATACGCTCGGCAAGGTGCGCGCCGCCATCCAGTCGCTGGGCTTCCAGCCGGATGTGCGGGCGCAGAACATGCGCCGGCGCAGCACGATGACGGTGGGTTTCGTTATCGATGATATCGCCAATCCCTGGCATGCAAGTTGTTTCAAGGCCATCGACGCGGAAATCCGAGAGCGCGGCTTCTCGCTTTACCTGATGAGCACCAATGGCAAGGCGAACGAAGAGGCGGCGGCCATCGATATGCTGCAGCACGGCCGCGCCGATGGCATGATCGTGACGCTCAATAACGAGCAGGACGCGCGCACGATCAAGCGCCTGAAGGAATTGCGCATCCCCTGCGTGCTGCTCGACCGCGACTTGCCGCTCGATATCGACGCGGTGCTCACCGAGCATGCGCCGGGCCTCAGGCAAGCCACCAACTATCTGATCGAACTCGGCCATCGCCGCATCGCGCTGATCACCGCCGGCAGCGACATTCGCCCGGGCCGCGAACGGGTGCGCGGCTTCGTCGAGGCCTTCGAGCGCGCCGGCCTGCCGGTGCCCCGCGACCTGATCCGCTCGCAGAGCCTGTCGGCCGACTATGGTTTTCGCGAGGCGACGACTTTGCTGCAGATGTCGGAGCGGCCGACGGCGATCATTGCCGCCGGCAACCGCATTCTCGTCGGCGTGCTGCGCGCCATGCAGCAGCAGAGCGTGTCGGTGCCCAACGATATCTCGCTGATCGCCTGCGACCGCTCGGACGTGGCACTGCTTTACCCGGGGCCGATCACGCTGATCGACCGGCCCGTGGAGGATATCGGCCGCACGGCGGCGCAGCTCCTGCTGGAACGGTTGAGCGGCAAAGGGGATCGGCCGGCGCAGCGCATTTCCTTCCCGACCCATCTGATCCTCGGCGGATCGTGCCTGCCGGTGCGGAAATAGGCAGGTCAGGGCTCCGTCCGGCGATGGCCGCCAGCGAGGAGCCATCCAGCACCGACGCTACAGCGCCAGCGACATCTGCTGCGTGAACAGATCCTGCCGGACATCCAGCAGCACCTCCTCGACCGCGTCGGCAGCGGCGCTGCACAGCCAGGCCATGCAGGAGGCCGGCACGGCGATGGGCACGAGCTTTTCCCGCGGGATCTTGCTGATCGGGTTGAGGCCGGAGGCGCGGATCTTGTCCTGCATGACAGTGTTCGTTGGCGGTATGCCGAGGAAGAAGGTTTTTATGCCGCCTGGCGAAAGTTCGAGCGCCATCATTCGCGTCAGCATCTGCATGCCGGCCTTGGAGGCGCAATAGGCGGCCCAGCCTTCCATCGGTGTCGTCGCGGCACCTGTTCCGGCATTGATGATCCTGCCCTTTGTTGCGCGCAAAAGTGGCAGCGCCGCGGTCGTCATCCTGTGGACGCCAACGACATTCACCTCGAAGGCCGTGCTCAATGCGCTGGCGGGCAAATCGGTCAGCGGCCCAATCGTCGAGATCGTTCCGGCATTGTTGACCAGTACATCCAGCCGGCCCGCCTGCGCCTTGATCTCCTCGATCGCTGCGTCGACATCCTCCTGCCTGGTCACGTCCAGCATCAGCTTTCTCACCCCGACGGGATGGTCCTCGATGCGGTCGGCAATGTGGACGCCGGCAAACACCTTCGCCCCCGCCGTGTCGAGAATACGCACCAGTTCGGCGCCGATTCCACGGCCCGCCCCGGTCACGAGAATGGTCTTTCCAGCGAGATTGGGGACGGGCACGGGGGCGAGATTAAACATTTTGTCAGTTGACCCAGATTTGGAAGTGATGTTAATTGGCCTGACCAATTTTAAGGAGGGTAGCGCGGGGTTTGCGCGTTTGTCAAACGCTTTTGCCCAGCGCTGCGGGAGAGAATGACGGCCAGGACGCACATTGAGGCGGCTCCGATCGCCTGCCAGTATCTCAATGATTTCGAGCACATTCGGCGCGACGGAACCGAGTGCGGCAAACATGTCGTGCGAGGGCTTGCGGCATGAGCGGCGAAACCAGATTTGGCGTCACCCGTCCGACCGAGGACGACATTCGCAAGGGCGACTTCTCCACGCCTTGGGATGCGCCGATGATCCCGCCCTTTCCCTTCCGTTTCCGCAATGCCGAGATCATGACGCTCTATTGGCGCACCGATCCGTCGGCCATGGCCTTTCTGCTGCCGCCGCCGCTCAAGCCGGTCGGCGACATTGCCTGCGTGCATATCTACAAGATGAACGACACCGACTGGCTCGGCCCCTATTCGGAGGCCAATCTCATGTTCGGCGCGGAACTGCCGGGCAAAGCCTCAGGCGCTTACTCGCCCTATCTTGTCCTGTCCTCGGATATCGGTGTCGCCCATGGCCGCGAAATCCATGGCCAGCCGAAGAAGCTCGGCATGCCCTCGGTCGAGATGCGCGGCGACCTGATCGTCGGCCGTGTCGAGCGCAACGGCATCGATGTGCTGACCGGTACGCTGCCCTATAAGCAGAAGCCGGTCGGACCCGAGGCGCTGAACCCCTATTTCGACTTCACCACCAATCTCAATCTCAAGGCTGTCAACCATATCGACGGCCGACCGGCCATCCGCCAGTTGACCTCCCGCTGCCTGGCGGAGGTGACGGTCCATGAGGCATGGGAGGGGCCCTGCACCGTCGAACTCAGGCCCAATGCGCAATTGCCGGTCTACCGGCTGCCGGTGATCGAGCCTTTGCGCGGCTTCTACTGGCGGGCCGACTTCACCCTCGTGGCGGGCGAGATCATCCATGACTATCTGGAGGTCGCGCCATGACTGCCCGGGTCGTCGTGACCGATTACACCTTTCCGATGCTCGAGCAGGAGGAGGCCGCCGCGCGCGCTGCGGGTGCCGAATTCGCCGCCCATCAATGCCGAACGGCCGAAGAGGTGGCGGCAGCCGTCGAAGGCGCCGATGTCGCCCTCGTGCAATTTGCTCCGTTCGGTACCAAGGCGGCGGCAGCCTTGAACCCGGGCGCCACCGTCATCCGCTACGGCGTCGGTTATGACAATATCGACCTTTCCGCAGCCCGCAGTCACAATCTGAAGGTCGGCTATGTGCCGGATTACTGCGCCGACGAAGTCGCGGAGCATACTGTGGCAGCGGCTCTGGCAATGCTGCGCAAACTGGCGGCGCTCGATGCTTCCGTCCGGCGCGGCGAATGGGCGGCCGCCAAGGTCTGCCGGCCGATGAAGCCTTTCGCCGACACAGTGTTCGGTTTCTTCGGACTGGGCCAGATCGGGCGCTCCGTGCTTCGGCGTCTCGGCGGCTTCGGCTTCCGTTTTATCGCCTCCGACCCGGTCCTGCTGGCCGCGGATGCCGAAGCGCTCGGTGTCCGTCAGGTTGACGCCGACGAACTGCTGCGACAGGCCGATATCCTCTGCCTGCATGCTCCGGCTACGCCCGACACCATTGGCTTTTTCAACGCCGAGCGGTTGGCAACCATGCAGCCGCATGCCGTCATCATCAATTCGGCGCGCGGCCAGTTGATCCGCGAGGACGACCTCGCGGACGCACTCGCCCGCGGCACTATCGGCGGTGCCGCGCTCGACGTCTTCGCAGTCGAACCCCTGCCGGCCGACAGTCCGCTCCGCGCGGCGCCGAACCTCATGCTGACGCCGCATGCGGCCTGGTATTCGGACAGTGCCATCCAGCGCCTGCAGTGCCTGGTGGCGGAGGATGTGACGCGTGCGCTCCGGGGCGAAGGCCCGCGCAAGCCGGTGCGCATGTGATGATTTTCAAGGAGGAATACCTGCGTCCGGCTTCGGGCACAGGGCGAAAACCCCGATATGGGATCGTGGTTTCAACTGGGAGGAAGTGACGATGCGAATGACGAAGATTCTGGGCGCAGCAACTGCGCTCCTGCTCTGCACCACCGGCATGGCCTATTCGGCCGCTCTCAAGCTCGAACCGGGCAAGAGCGCCGACATGGTGCTTTTGCCGAAATTCCTCGGCATCCTGGTGTTCGACCAGGCGCATCAGGGCGCGGAGGAAGCTCATAAGGAGCTCGCCAATCCGGGCAAGCTGCTGTTTGAAGGTCCGACGCCCGAAAATTCCGTCGCCGGCCAGATTGAAATGATGACCACCGCCGGCACACAGGGCCAGAAGGCGGTGATGATCTCCGACAATGCCGGTGATCAGATCGTCCCGTCTGCCAAGGCGGCGCATGACAAGGGCACGAAGATCGTCACCTGGGATAGCCCGATCCCCTCCGGCAAGAGCGAGGACGTGTTTGTCGCGCAGGTCGACTTCGGCTCGATCGGCGTGGTCATGGCCGACATGGCCTACTCCATCCTCGGCGGCAAGGGCGAGTTTGCGGTGCTTTCGGCAAGCCCGGATGCCGCCAACCAGAACGCCTGGATCGCGTCGATGAAGGATGTGCTGGCGAAGAATGCGAAATACAAGGATCTCAAGCTCGATGATGTCGTCTATGGCAACGACCAGTCGGAAGTCAGCTATAACCGGGCGCTGGCGCTGGTCGACAAATACCCGAACATGAAGCTGATCATGGCGCCCACCACGGTCGGCATCCAGGCCGCAGCCAAGGCGATGCAGGACGAAGGCCTGTGCGACAAGATCAAGGTCTCCGGCCTCGGCCTGCCGTCGGAAATGGTCTCCTACACGATGAAGGGCTGCGCGCCGCAATTCGCGCTGTGGAGCTTCCGCGACCTCGGCTACCTCACCTACTACACCGCCTATGGCCTGGCGACCGGCCAGCTGAAGGGCGACATCGGTGAAACCTTCCATGCTGGCCGCATGGGCGACTACAAGATCGAGGCCGACCCGCTGCGTCCCGGCGCCAAGCGCATCCTGATGGGACCCTTCACAGTCTACACCAAGGACAATGTCGAAGCCGCCTCGAAGTGAGACGACGCTGTCGCGGCCGGATGTCTGTCCGGCCGCGATACCTCAAGTTACCGGAATCCCGACAAAATGACCCAACCCACGCTGGCGCTCAGGTCCGTCTCCAAGACCTTCGGCATGACGGCCGCGCTGATCGACATGACGCTCGAGCTCTATCCCGGCGAAGTCCACGCCATTGTCGGCGAAAACGGCGCCGGCAAGTCGACCATGATCAAGATCATGACCGGCATCTACCAGCCGAGCGCCGGCCAAATCGAGATCGATGGCAAGCCGGTGACCGTTTCGGGTTCGAAGGCTGGGCGGCAGATGGGCGTGGCCGCCATCTACCAGGAACCGATGGTCTTCCCCGACCTCGACGTCACCGAGAACATCTTTATCTCGGCCACCGGCCAAGGCCTGTTTCTCAACCGCAGTACCATGCGGCGCAAGGCCGAGGCGCTGATCGCCCGCATCGGCATGACGCTCGACGTTGACCGCATCGCTTCGGGTCTGACGCTGGCCGAGCAGCAGGCCGTCGAGATCGCCCGGGCGCTGAGCCAGAATGTCCGCATCCTGATCATGGACGAGCCGACCGCGTCGCTCTCCGCACACGAGGCGAGTGAATTGCGCCGCATCGCCCGTGGTCTGGCGCGCGAAGGCGTCTCCGTTGTCTATATTTCCCACCGCCTCGAAGAGGTGTTCGAACTCGCTGACCGCGTCAGCGTCATCCGCGATGGGCGCCACATTTCGACGCGGCCGATTGCTGAGACCAATTCGAAACTGATGGTGGCCGAGATGGTCGGCCGCGAGGTCGGCAATTATTTCACCAAGATGCCGTCGACGGCGCGCGACGAAGTGCTGCTGTCGGTGAAGGATCTCGGCGTTGCCGGCGTCTTCGACAGCATCAATTTCGAGCTTCGCCGCGGCGAAATCCTCTGCATGGCCGGCCTGATCGGCGCTCGGCGCACCGATGTAGCGCTCGCGCTGTTCGGCGCGCTGAAGCTGACGGAGGGCGCGGTGCATTACAAGGGCCAGCCGCTGAAGATCACCTCGCCGCGCGATGCCATCAATGCCGGCATCGCCTATGTCTCGGAAGACCGTCGCAAGCTCGGCCTCGCCATGGCGCTGCCGATCCGCTGGAATGTGACGCTGGCGACCCTCGGCCGCTATCTCTCGCCGCTTGGCCTGATCGATACGGCGGCCGAGCGCGAGACGGCCGAACATTTCCGCAAGCTGCTCAACATCCGTACGCCCGATGTCGAGATGCGGGTCGGCATGCTCTCGGGTGGTAACCAGCAGAAGGTCATGCTGGCAAAATGGCTGAACATGAAACCCGATCTGCTGATCATCGACGAACCGACGCGCGGCATCGACGTCGGCGCCAAGGCGGAGGTGCATGACCTCATTCGCAGCTTCGTCGCCAATGGCGGCGCGGCACTGGTCGTCTCCTCCGACCTGCCGGAAGTGCTGGCGCTGGGCGACCGCATCCTCGTCATGCGCGAGGGCCAGCAGAAGGCGATCCTCGACCACAGGGATGCCGACCAGGAACAGGTCATGGCGCTTGCAACCGGCCAGAGGAGTGCGGCCTGATGCAGACCCWGCTCGACCGCATCAGTCCGCAAACACTGCGCATCCTCGTGCTCATCGGCGTGCTGATCCTGCTGCTGCTGTTCTTCTCGACGCAGATCGAGAATTATCTCAACGGCCGATTGTTCAACCGCATCTCGTCGTCCGTGGCGGTCATGGCGATCATCGCCACCGGCCAGACGCTGGTGATCCTGACGCGCAATATCGACCTTTCGGTCGGCTCGGTGGTCGGCTTCGTCGCCTTCGCCACCGGCAGCATGGTGGCCCATTTCCCGGCGATAAACCCGATCGTGCTGCTGCTCTATTCGGCGCTGCTGGGTGTCGGCTTCGGCATCATCAACGGTGTTCTGGTCGCCTATGTGCGGGTGCCGTCGATCATCGTCACGCTGGCGACCATGGCGATCTATCGCTCCACCCTGGTCGAATTCTCTGGCGGCGAATCGGTGACGACGGAGCAACTGCCGTCGTGGCTGACCGATTTCCCCAACTATCAGCTGTTTACGATCGGCGACATGCAGTTCCGTGCCGGCTTCGTCGCGGCAATCGTCGTCGTGCTGATCGCCCATCTGGCGATGACGCAGTTGAGACCCGCCCGTCAGCTTTTCGCCGTCGGCTCCAATCCCGAAGCCGCTGAAATGGCCGGCATCGATTCACAGCGGGTGGTATTCACTGCCTTTCTGCTCTCCGGACTGATGGCAGGCCTGACCGGCTTCGTGTTTCTCGCCCGGTTCGGCAACATCACCGTCGTCGCCGGTCTGGGCTTCGAACTCAATTCCATCGCCTCCGCCGTGGTCGGCGGCGTCAATATCTTTGGTGGCTCCGGCACGGTGATCGGCGCTTTCCTCGGCTCGATCCTCGTCGATCTCCTGGAAACCAGCCTGGTGCGCTGGCAGATCGTTTCCGAATTCTGGCAGGAGGCCGTGCTCGGCGCGATGATCCTGCTCTCCGTCACCGTAGACACGATCCTCAACCGCCGGATTTCGGCGTTCCGGGCCGCACGCGCCCACCGCATTGCGYTGGAAAGAAGGGCAGGTACGCCATGATCAAGCGGCTCCGCAACTGGGAAGGCTTTCTGCTTGCCGTGCTCGTCGTCATCATCGTCGTCAGCGCCACCGTCTCGCCGGAATTCCTCTCAGTCTCCAACCAGGTCGACGTCTTCCAGCTGTCGATCGAAAAGGTCATCGTCGCGCTGATGATGACCTTCATCATCATCAATGCCGAGATCGACCTGTCTGTCGGTTCTATGATGGGCCTTTCGGCCTGCGCCTTCGGCTGGCTGTTTCAGCATGGCGTCGATCCGCGCCTGGCGATCGCCATCTGCCTTGTGATCGGTGTCGTGGGCGGCGCGATCAATGGCTGGTTCATCACCTGGGTCGGCCTGCCGTCGCTGGTGGTGACGCTGGCGACATTGATCGGTTATCGCGGATTGGCTCGCGTCCTCGTCGAAGACCACGGCATCAACGACTTTCCCGGCTGGTTTGACGGTCTCGGACAAAATGGCCTGATCGGCCCGATCCCCTTCTCGCTGATCGCTTTCTTCGTGCTCTTCGTCGTGCTTTATGTCGTCCTGCAGCGCACCGGCTTCGGCCGCAAGACCTATGTCATCGGCTCGAACCGAGACGTGGCGGAGTTCGCCGGCATCAATACTATCAGGCACAAGATGATCCTGTTCATCGGCTCTGGCCTGATCTCGGCCTTTGCCGGCCTGCTCTATGCGGCGCGGGTGGGGGCGGTGCGCGGCGATGTCGCCTTCGGCTTCGAGCTCGACATCATCACCATCGTGCTTCTCGGCGGCGTCTCGATCTTCGGCGGCAAGGGCACCTTGATCGGAACGGGCCTTTCCATCCTGATCGTGCTCAATCTGCGCAACGGCATGGCGCTCGCCAATGTCACCGGCCATATCCAGACCGGCGTGATCGGCATTCTCCTCATTGCATCGGTGATCGCGCCGCGCTTCAAGTTTGGTCGGCATGCGCAGATGAAAGCGGAGACGAGCTCATGAGCCCACCCTTCACCGAAAAAGGTTTCGAGATCCCGATCGTGCGCGAATCCGTGGCGGAAATCGTCGTCCGTCGCATCCTCGACATGGTCAAGGCGGGTGTGCTGAAGCCCGGGGATGCGCTGCCGCCGGAGCGTGATCTTGCGGTCTCGCTCAATGTGTCGCGGCCCTCGGTGCGCGAAGCCATGCGTGGGCTCACGGTGCTGGGCGTCGTCAGGACGCGTCAGGGCGGCGGCGCCTTCATCAGCGACCTCAGCCCCAACACGCTACTCGGACCGATCCAGTTCTACCTGCAGCTCGAACAGACCAATGTCAGCGAACTCTATGACGTGCGCAGCCTGATCGAATCCGACGTGGCGCGCCGCGCCGCGCTAAATATGGACGAGGCTTCGCTTGTGGCGCTCGAAGCCAGCCTCAAGCGACAGCAGGACACGATCAACGATCCGCTCGCCTTCCGCAACGCCGATTTCGAATTCCATGAGCTGATCTGGGCCGGTTGCGGCAATGCCGTGCTCAAGCGCATCGGCGAAAGCCTCAACGTGCTCGGTCTCGAATTCCGCAAGCGGGCATCGGAGACTCCGGGCGTGCTGCAGCAGTCGCTGCGCGATCACCATGCCTTGTTCGAGGCATTGAAGGCGCGCGACCCCGAGGCGGCAGCGCGCGCCGCCGATACACATATGCGCAACGTCTATCAATCGACGATCAAGCAGGGCAACAAGGCGGAGGAAAGCTGATGGCTGCGCGGATCGGCCTCGTCGGCGTCGGCTGGTGGGCGACCATCAACCATGTGCCTGTCATCAGGAACAAGACGGATGCCGAGATCGTCGGCCTTTGCGATCTGGATCGCGGCCGCGTCGACACGGTGGGCGACCAGTTCGGCATTGCCGGACGCTATGCCGATCTCTCGGCCATGCTGGCGACTGAGAAGCTGGACGGCCTGATCGTCTCGACGCCGCATGTTGCCCATACCGAGCCGACGATCGCCGGCCTTGCCGCCGGTGCTCATGTGCTGGTCGAAAAGCCGATGGCGACACGCGCCGAAGACGCCTGGGCGATCGCCGCCGCGGCTCAGAAATATGGCCGGCAGGTCATGGTGCCGACGGCCATGAGTTTCACCCCTTTCACCGAGCGCGCTGCAGCGGCGGTACGCGAGGGACGGATCGGCACCGTGCGGCATGTCGTCTGCCAGATGGGTTCGGCGCTGGAGGACCTGTTTGCCGGTGCGCCGATGCTGGAGACCAAGGATCACACCTTCCGCCCGCCAGCCTCCACCTGGGCCGACCCGGCGCGTGCCGGCGGCTATGGCTGGGGCCAGCTGTCGCATGCACTGGGCTGGCTGGTGCATGTCGCCGATATCAGGTTCGATTCCATCTACTGCCTGGACGGCAAATCGCCGAGCGGTGTCGACTATTATGACGCTGCCGTTGGCCGCACCACCAATGGCGCGACGGTGTCGCTCTCCGGCGCCTCGACGGTGCCAAAGCAGCGCGGCCTGCATTTCGATATCCGCATCTACGGCTCCGAAGGCATGATCTTCTTCGCCAGTGAAAGCGGCAAAGGCCGGCTCGACATCAGCCGTCTCGACGGCCAGGAGGAGAGCGTGCCGTTCGCTGCCGGCGATGCGGATTATAACGGCGCTCTGCCTGTCCTGCGCTTTGCCGAGCTTTGCGCCGGCAAGCCGGTCTCAAATCCGGCTGATGCGATGGTCGGTGCGCGGGTGACTGATGCGCTGGACGCCATGTACCGCTCTGCCAGGTCCGGCAAAGCCGAAGGCACCGGGGTCTAGAGCGTGTCGCATCTATTTGGAGCCATTCTGCCGGGACGGATTTTCATCAGGACCAAGGCGATGGCCGAACGGCAGTACACAGATGTACCGTCGAGGCCATCGCCGCAGGAACTGGCGGAAAGACGCCCGGCCCGGAGGGTTCGCTGAAGCGGGCCGCCTGTTGGGCCAGCCGGCTTGGCCGTGCGTCATTGTACGACGCGCGCCTGCCGGCCCAACAGACGACCCGCTTGAGCCAACAGAATGGCTCCAAATAGATGCGACACGCTCTAGCATCAGGAAGGAGGATTGAGATGACCGCCTATGCATGGGTTCTCGAAGTGCGGTCCGGATATGAGGACGAATACAAGAAGCGTCACGACGAGATCTGGCCGGACATGCTGGACGCACTCCGAGCCGCCGGCGTCCGCAACTACAACATTTTCCGCCACGGCCTGACCCTTTTCGGCTTCTTCGAGACCGACGACCTCAAGGCGTCGCAGCAAAAACTCGCCGTCGATCCGATCAATGCCCGCTGGGGTGAATGGATGGCGCCGCTGATGAAGATCGACGTCGATCCGACGACGCAATTTCCCTATCTGCTGCCAAAGCAGTTCTTCATGGAATAGATCGGCGGCCTTTACCGCCGATGACAGTATTTACTGGTAATGCGATCCTGCATAGCTGCGATGCAGCATTGCCGCTTGTCGAATGTGCGTCGCAGCATTATCTTCCTGGTCATCGGAGCCGATCTCCTCCTCCCAGCCGGTGGTCACCTTTTTGGAAAGCCCGGTGCATCTCTGATGCGCCGGGTTTTCTGTATCTGCTCCATCCCAATCTTCCCGATCCGTCCCGTTCAGCACCCGTTGCGGCAATCCCTTGACCGGGATTGGCCGGCGTTTTTCCGCGCTTTAACGGATTCCACTTGACATGTAACCTTTTGGTTCCCTATCATGGAGCTATGAATGACGACGCTGTTTTTCGAGCTCTGGCCGACCGCAGCCGCCGGCTTCTGCTGGACCGCCTGTTCGAGCGGAACGGCCAGACGCTAGGCGAACTTTGCGACGGTCTCGACATGACGCGGCAGGCGGTCGCCAAGCATCTGGCGATCCTGGAAGAGGCCAATCTCGTGTCATGGCAGCGCCAGAGCCGCGAAAAACTGCATTACATCAATCCCGTTCCGATCAACGAGATCGCCGAGCGCTGGATCAATAAATTCGAGCGCCGCCAGTTGGATGCTTTATCCGAGCTGAAGGCAGCACTGGAAAGCACTGAGAGACCCGCAACCGATGTGACGGAGTAACAGCCATGGCCGGCGACAAATTTGCCTATGTCACCTTCATCCGCACCACGCCCGAAGCGCTCTGGGAAGCGCTGACCAAGCCGGAATTCACCCGCAAATACTGGTTCGGCGTCGTCATGGATTCGGAATGGAAGGTCGGCTCTCCCTGGAAGATGCTCTATCCGGATGGTACGATTACCGACAAGGGCGAGATCCTCGAATATGACCCGCCGAAGCGCATCGTCATCCGCTGGCAGAACGAGTTCCGGCCGGAGCTGAAGGCAGAGGGTTTTTCGCGCTGTGTGATCGAGGTCGAACCGGTCGCCAATGCCGTTAAACTGTCGGTCACGCATATGATCGATGTCGAGGACTCCAAGCTCATCACCGCCGTGTCGGGCGGCTGGCCGAAGATCCTGTCCAACCTCAAGTCGCTGCTCGAAACCGGGGATGTGGTGCTGACCTGATCGTTGGAAGGCCGGCCGGCGAGCAAGAAAAGCCGGTTGCATGCTCCGGCTATGCGGCAGTCAAAAAATTTTCGACCGGATGTCGAAATCGAGGTTGCCGCAGCGTCTTTAAGCCGAGCCGGGAGGGAAGGGGCCGCGTTTCGGCCCTGTTGCCGGTGCCAAGGAGGAAGAAATGATGAATGCACATTATCGTTGGGTGATGGTGGCGGTAGGCGGTCTTCTAGGCTGCATCGCCATCGGCGCCATGTTCTCCCTGCCCGTGTTCCTCAGGCCGATCGCCAAGGAGACGGAATGGTCCGTGACCGGCATTTCGAGCGCGATGACCATCGGCTTCCTCGCCATGGCTTTCGCCAGCATGGTCTGGGGCGGCCTCTCCGATAAATGGGGTCCACGCCCCATCGTTTTGACGGGCTCCGTTCTCATGGCGGTGAGCCTTGCGCTGGCGAGCCTGACGACATCGCTTCTGGTTTTCCAACTGGTCTTCGGACTGCTGATGGGTGTTGCGGCGGCTGCCGTGCTGGTGCCGATGATGGCCTCGGTGACCGGCTGGTTCGATGCGCATCGCAGTCTTGCCGTGTCGCTCGTTTCGGCCGGCATCGGCGTGGCGCCGATGACTATGTCGCCCTTCGCCGCCTGGCTGATCACCCATCACGATTGGCGCACCTCGATGCAGGTGATCGCCCTCGTCGTTGCCGTCGTGATGATCCCGCTGTCCTTCCTGGTCCGCCGACCGCCGGCGCTCGAAGCCGGCGCCGCCCCGGCCGAAGAGCATCCGCATGAATCGATGTCCTTGGAGCAGGCGCTGAAATCGCCGCAGTTCATCGTCCTGGTTCTGACGAATTTCTTCTGCTGCGCCACCCATTCCGGCCCGATTTTCCATACCGTCAGCTATGCCATCACCTGTGGCATTCCGATGATGGCGGCGGTGTCTATCTATAGCATCGAAGGCCTGGCGGGCATGGGCGGCCGTATTGTCTTCGGTCTTTTGGGCGACAGGTTCGGTGCCAAGAATATTCTGGTGCTCGGCTTGCTGACGCAGGCTTTTGGCGCGCTTGGCTATCTACTTGCGAATGGCCTGTTCGGCTTCTATGCCGCAGCGGCCCTGTTCGGCTTCATCTATGCCGGCGTGATGCCGCTCTATGCCGTGATCGCCCGCGAAAACTTTCCGCTGAGGATGATGGGCACGGTGATCGGCGGCACGTCGATGGCCGGCAGCCTCGGCATGGCGCTGGGACCGGTCGCCGGCGGCCTGATCTACGACACGACGGCAAGCTATACCTGGCTCTATGTCGGCTCCTGGGCCATGGGCCTTGGCGCGTTCTTGATCGCCATGCTGTTCAAGCCGATCCCGAAGCCGCTACAGGCTGCCGCTACCGCCTGATTTGCCCGAAAATGAGCGCCGGCGATGATTATCGAGCCGGCGCCCAAGCATTCAATATCAGACGTGTCTGCTTTTCCGCTTCTCAGTTGATCCGCTTGCCGGCTTTGTCGAACAGGCAGATGCGCTCGACCTGCGGCAAAAGCCGGATCGTCTCGTCGGGTTGAATGTTGAGCCGCTCGCGGAACATGGCCACGACCGTCTGGTTGCCGATGGTCGCCGTCACTTGCGTCTCCGGCCCGAGCGGCTCGACCACGACGACAGTAGCCGGAATGCCCGATCCATTCGCCGTCATGGAGAAATATTCCGGGCGGATGCCGTAAACCACTTCGGCGCCCGCCGCCGCGTTGAGGCTCTGTGGCAGGGGCAGCGCTGCATCGCCCGAAAGCCGGAATATCGGCTGGCCGTCCACCGCCTCGATCCGGCCCTTCAGCATGTTCATCGACGGCGAACCGATGAATTCCGCCACGAACATGCTCTGTGGATTGTCGTAGAGATCGAGCGGCCTGCCGATCTGCTCGATATTGCCGGCATTCATCACGACGATCCGGTCGGCCATGGTCATAGCTTCGACCTGGTCGTGGGTGACATAGACCGTGGTGGTGGCAAGCCTCCGATGCAGGCTCTTGATCTCGGCGCGCATGGCGACGCGCAGCTTGGCGTCGAGGTTGGAAAGCGGCTCGTCGAACAGGAAGACCTGTGCCTTCCGGACGATCGACCGGCCCATGGCGACGCGCTGCCGCTGGCCGCCGGAGAGCTGACGCGGATAACGGCTGAGCAGGTCCGTCAGGCCGAGAATCTGCGCCGCTTCCGCGACCCGCTTCTGCTTCTCTTCCTTCGGCGCGCCGGCAAGCGTCAGCGAAAAGGCCATGTTCTCCGCCACCGTCATATGCGGATATAGCGCATAGGACTGGAAGACCATGGAAATGTCGCGTTCCTTCGGCGGCAGGTCGTTGACCACCCGGCCGCCGATGCTGATCGTGCCGCCGGTGATCGTCTCGAGCCCGGCGATCATCCTGAGCAATGTCGACTTGCCGCAACCCGACGGGCCGACCAGCACGACGAATTCGCCGTCGGCAATATCGACGGAGACGCCATGCAGTATCTCCGTCTGGCCATAGGACTTGCGGGCCTTGTCGATCGTCACCGTCGCCATCAGGCTGCTCCGACACGGATTTCGTTGGACGACAATGCGCCTTCATGCACCAGCAGGCCGACCCCGCCGTCTTCAAACGCTTCCGCGTCATTGTCGGTAACCGAAAGCGAGACCCCATCGGCGCTGAAGCTGATCGTATCGCCCTTGGCGCTGACGCGCATCGAGATCGTCTTCTCGAACTCGGTCTTGAACGCGGTCTCGGCCAGCACCTTGGTGTCTTCATCGCGGACGCGGACGATCTGCATCTTGCCGTCGCGGGTAACGCGGGCGCCGTAATAGCGCTTCAGTCCCTGGGCGCGGATGGCGAAGCCGCCATAATTGCCGAGATGCAGCATGACATCGCCGGAGGCCTGATAGTCGGTCCATTGGCGGGTGCCGTGGATGATGATGCCTTCGCCGCTGTTCTGCGCGATACGGAAGGCCTGCGGAAAGCGCTTGGAGAAGAAGCTCGCGCCATTGACCCAGGACATCCGCCAGAAGTCGCCGTCGCCGGCCGGCCTCTTCAGCGTCAGCGCCGGCACGCCATCCCAGCGCAGATAATCGACCAGCAGGCAGCCATCGGCGCGCTTGCCTGTGCAGCTGATCGCAAGGCCGATTTCGGCGATCGGCTGACCGCCCATGTCCGGCAGTGTCCAGGACAAAGTCGCCTCCTTGCCCGGCTCGACCAGCACCGACGCGCCGTCGATGTCCCGCAGCTGATCGTGCTCATCATAGACGCGAATGCGCAGCCGCACCGCGACGTCGCCCTTGTTGGCGGCACCGGCAACGACATGCGCCTGGGCGATCTGGCCGGGATAGACCAGCGGTGTCGCCATCAGGTCATAGGTGCGCATGTCGAGCATTTCGCGCGGCGAGAAGGTCGGGCTGGTAACGGAGGCGATTTGCGCCGGACCGAGGGCTTCGTAGTCGATCGCCAGTGCCCGGCCGCCTTGGAACTCGGCATTGCCGACGCGGACGACACGGCTGACGTCGAGCCCTTCCTGCGGCCGGAAACCCTGCTGGCTGCCCGGCAGCGAGAAATGAAACTGGGCGCCATTTTTCGGCGCATCCAGCGCTTGGCCGCCGGCCAGCCGCAGGCCGAGATTGGTGAGGAAATAGGCCTGACGCACCGCATCGTTGATCGAATTGCCGCCATCGGCCGACGAGATCAGCATGCGGTCGGCGATCGGGCCGCGCCAGTCCGGACCTTCATCGAGACCTTCGAGGCCATTCATGATGCCGAGCAGGCAGCCGACATTGCCGGCATTGCAATCCGTGTCCCAACCGGACGTGTTGACGATCATCTGCGCCTTCTGGAAGTCATGCGGCGCATAGAGCACGGCCATGACCATCAGCGCATGGTTGGGCACGACGTGGCAATTGCCCGGATATTTGTCATAGCCATATTTGTCCTGGATTTTTTGCCGCGTATCGCGCCAATCCGAACTGGCCTTGTGCCAGGCGCGGATGTCGGCGATCAGCCTGGCAATCAGGCTATCGCTCGGAATCTGCTTCAGGCCGATATCGAGCAGATGGTCGATATCGGCCGAGCCGAAGGCTTCGGCTTCCATCGCCGCCCAGAGCATGGCGGCATAGACCGATTCGCCGTCATGGCTGACCTTGCCCGCCTGTTCGGCGAGTTTGGCGGCCAGTTCCGGCTGGCGCGGCGCCACCATCGCCCAGCCGTCGATGAAGATCTGCGCGCCAATCTGTTCGGCCACAGCCTGCCCATTGGTGGCGATCGAGCCGGAATGGGGGGCGGGCACGCCCTTCTTGAGGTTGAGCCAGGCGGTGTGTTCGGTCGAATTGCCGTTGCCGCCCCACCAGAGGATCGCCCGTTCCTCGACGATATAATTCAGCCAGGCCTTGCCGATTTCCTCGGCCGAAAGGTTCGCCTTGATGCCATAATCTTCGAGCGCACGCACAAAGGTGAAGGTGCCGGCAACGTCGTCATCGGTGACCACCAGCGGCTGATTGAGGCGCTCATGCACGTAATATTCGATCGGGCCGAGCTCCTCCATGATCTTCTGATAGGTCCAGCCTTCAAAAGGACGGCCGAGATAGACGCCGACCAGTTTGCCCAGCACGCCGGCATAGACACGTTCGAGATAGTCGTTCGGAAGCTGCATTGCGGATCACTCCATATGTAAAATTTCGAAAAGATCAGCCCTTCACCGAGCCGCCGGCCATGCCTTCGATGAAACGTCTCTGCATGAAGACGAAGAGCACGACGACGGGGACGACGATGATAAGGGCGGCGGCCATGATCTCACCCCAGTCGGAGCTGTACTGGCCGGATAGAAGGTAGAAGGCGATGACGGCGGTGGTGTTCTCCGCCTTCTGCAGGAAGGTCGTGGCGATCAGGAACTCGTTCCAGGAATTGAGCCCGATGATCAGTGCCACAGTGAGGATGCCGGGCGAGACGATCGGCAGCATCACCCGCCAGAACACTTGCCAATGGGTGGCGCCATCGACGATCGCCGCCTCTTCGAGTTCCTTCGGCACGGCAAGAAAATAGGTCCGGAGCAGCATCACCGCGAAGGGGCTGTAAAGCGCCGTGTAGATCAGTGCTACGCCGAAGACGTTGTTGATCAGGCCGAGCTTGGCAAAGCCGAAATAGAGCGGGAAGAGATAGAGCTGCACCGGTGCCGTCGTGGTCGCCAGCAGGTAGAAGGTGAACACCTTCCACGACGCGATTTTCTTGCGCGCCAGCACATAGGCCGACAGCGAAGAGGTGGCGCAGACAAGCACGATGGTCGTGGCGCTGATAATGACCGAATTGATGAAGGTTCTTGAGAATTTCGCATCGTGCCAGGCATGCGAGAAATTCTCCCACCGGATCGGGTTCGGCAGGGCGAGCGGCGCCTGCACGATCTGCGCCGCCGGCTTCAGCGAATTGAGGATCAGCAGCGCGATCGGAAACAGCGCGATGAAGGCGAACAGCCCGAGGAAGAAATAGGAAATTGCCAGCGTGGCGCGGCTTTCGACCAGTCTCATTGGTCGCCCTCCTTGGTCGAGATGCGGACGTAGAAGAAGGTGCCGATAAGGCCGAAAATGCTGATCACCAGCGCTGCCGCGGCTGCCTGACCGACGTCGAGATCGTAGAAGGCATGGCGATAGGCAAGCGTGGAAAGCATCTCGCTCGAATAGGCCGGCCCACCCTGTGTCAGGATGTAGACGAAGTCGAAGGCCAGGAAGGACCAGATGACCGTCATGATCATCATCAGCGTGATCGTTGGGCGAATGCCGGGTAGAAGCACATAGCGCATCATCTGCCAGTAGGTGGCGCCTTCCAACCGTGCCGCCTCGATCTGCTCCTGCGGCACCTGGCGAAGGGCGGCGAAGAAGATCACGCAGAGAAAACCCCACCAGTGCCAGAGGTCGACGGTTGCGACGCCAAACAGCGACATCGAGGGATAGGCAAGCGGGTTGGGAATGGGCATGCCGAACTTCTTCAGCACCGCGAATATGCCGGTGGCCGGGCTATAGATCATCCCTTGCCAGACACGCGCAGTGATGACGGTGGCGATCACCACCGGCAGGAAATAGACGACCTGGAAGAAATTACTGCCGCGCCGCACGATCAGCAGCATCGAGGCAGCGAACAGGCCCATAGCGATCGGCACGATCAGGAAAATGACCGTCCAGATAATGTTGTTTTCGAGTGCGACCCAGAAGACCGGATCGTTCCAGAGATTGCTGAAATTGTCGAGGCCGGCAAAGGTCGGCGTCGAAATGCCGTCCCAATGATAGAAGGCGAGCAGCACGGTCAGCAGCGCCGGAATCAGCACGATGGCGACGTTGATGATCATCGTGGGCACAAGATAGAGGCGGTGCATGGGTTCTCCTCCGAGGCAGACTATGCGTGCTGGACAAAGACCCCTCCCCAACCCCTCCCCACAAGGGAGAGGGGCTTAACCCGGCCGCACCGCCTGTGCCGCAATTGAGGCAAGGAGAGTGCCACGAGTCTTCTCCCCCCTTGTGGGGGAGATGGCCGGCAGGCCAGAGAGGGTTCTTACGCCGTGCGCTTGCCCGACTGTTCAGCTTCTCAAGCCCGCGGCGGAATAGCCGGAGCCTTGCCGGCGTCCTTTTCCTGCTTGAATGTATCGTCGAGCTTTTTCAGGTAATCGGCGGTCTTGATCTTCTTCAGCCAGACCTCTTCGATGCCGCTGATCATGTAGGTGTCGGTGGCCGGCGGCAGGAAGGTCCAGCTCGTATAGCCATAATTGCCGGCGCCGACGGCGGCGGACAGGTTCTTCATCGCTTCGGTATAGAGCGGGATCACCTTGTCGGAGAGTTTCACCTGCGACAGGTCCTTGAGCGGCATGTTCCACTCGCCCTGCCAGGCCGAATTCATCTTGCTGTAGAAATCCGGCTTGAACATATAATCGAGCACGGCTGCGGCGCCGTCGGGATTTTCCGACTTGGCGTTGACCGAAATTGTCGAACCGATGCCGAGCGGGAAGACAGGAGCGCCCTTGGCGCTGGGGAAGCCGACAAAGCCCGGCTCGGCATTGTTCTGCGGGAAATAGGTCTGGACGTTGGTAAAGCTCCAGGTGCCGGTCGGCGACATGCCTGCCTGTCCGGTGGCAATCTGGGCGAAGGATTGTTCCAGCGTCAGCGAGAAATAGTTTTCGCCGTAGTAGCCCTTGTCCCACCACTCTGCCAGCTTGTCGATCGCGGTGACGAAGGCCGGATCGGTCCACGGGATGGCGCCGGTCAGTGCCTTGTAGACCATGTCCGGGCCGGCGATCGAGTTGATCGCGATCGAGACATGCCATTCATTGGCGCCGCGCCAGTCGGCATTGCTGGCGCCGAACGGCACCAAGCCCTTGGCCTTCATCTCATCGGCGAGCTTTTCCAGTTCTTCGATCGTGGTCGGAGCTTTCCAGCCGTTCTTCGCAAACAGCGTCTTGTTGTAGAACAGACCGAGCGTTTCATAGGTCTTGGCCAGCGCATACAGCTTGCCGTTATATCTGCCGAGATCGAGGAAGATCGGCAGCATGCTGTCGTTCCAGCCGTATTTCTTGGCATAGTCGTCAAGCGGCAGAAGCTGGCCCGCCTGGGCCATGGACGCGACATAGCTCGGTCCGGCGGTGAAAACGATATCGGGTCCGGTGCCGGCGAGCATGGCGACGCGCAGCTGCTTGTCGAGGTCAGAGCCGCGGAAATCGATGCTCAGCGAATAGTCCGGATGCGCCGCGTTGAACGGATCGACCAGGAGATTCTTGAGGTTATCCTGATTTTCGGGCGAAGCGGATTCATACCAGAAGCCGATCGGCTTCTGATCGGCGGCGAAGGCGAAGCGTGGCAGAAGCGGCAGGCTGGCCAGACCAAGTCCGGCTTTCAATACAGTACGGCGTTGCATGTTTTCCTCCTCCAGGTTTGCCTCAGGTGGCCCGGGTCGAGCCCCTTTGGATCAATTCGAACGGCATTTCGAGCGCAGTTCCCGCGCCGGTCCTCAGCCCGCGCAAGCGCTCCATCAGGGTTTCTGCGGCGCGCTCACCCATTTTCCACTGGAACTGCGCCACGGTCGTCAGCGGCGGCGTCACCAGCTTGGCGGCCGAGATGTCGTCGAAGCCGACGACGGCGATATCGCGCGGAATGTCGATGGCGCGGTCGCGCAGCGTCTGCATGACGCCGATCGCCATCAGGTCGTTGGCAGCGAAGATGGCCGTCGGTTTGAACGCGCTCGACAGAATGGTTTCCGCGGCGCGAGTTCCGCCGATCTCCGAAAATTCCTCGTCGATGGCGACGTGTTCTTCCAGGCCCGCCTTGGCAAGTGCGGCGCGATAGCCGTCGATGCGCGTCGCCTGCGGCCCGCGCCGGCCGGCGACCATGGCAATGCGGCGGTGGCCTTGGTCGATCAGGTATTCCGTCACGGCCAGCGCCGCGGCTCGGCTATCGACGAAAATATCATCGACCGGAATATCGCCGCCGCGCTTCTTGGACGATTCGATCCGCACCACTGGCACGCCGGCCTCGACAAGCGGCGTGAAATCGGTTGCTCTTAGCGTAAAGAACACGCCGATGACCCCATCGACACGGCCCTGTCGCGCCCAATCGAGGAAATGGCGCTCGCGTTCCGGCGCGCCATCGGTGTTGACGGCGATGACATCGTAGCTCAGCCCATCGGCGACCGATTGGATGCCGCGGATCAGCGACGGATAGAAGGGGTTGGTGATGTCAGGCACGATGCAGGCAATCGTCATCGACCGATTGGTCTTCAGCGCCTGCGCGAAGCGGTTGGGCACATAACCGAGGTCCTTGGCCGCCTTGGTGATCTTCTCCCAGGTCTCTGCCGGGATCGACCCGCCACCGCCGCTCAGCACCATGGACACGGTCGCCTGGGAAACCCCGGCGGCTCGAGCCACATCCTTTTGCGTTGCACGTGTATTGACCATGATGGAATTACTTATACGTATTAGTGATACGTATCAATAGATTTCTCGGGGCGGCTATGTCAAGTGCTATCTCCCGATCGTGTACGCAGCGTTGTCTGGACAATGCCTGTTTCGAGACGTGAAAGTGTGCGAAGAAGGCGCCTAAGTTCAATTCAATGCGTGTGCATACTCATGAAAAAAATCGGCTTTCTCTCCTTCGGCCACTGGAACCCCTCGCCGCAATCCGGCACACGCTCAGGCGGCGATGCACTGCTGCAATCCATCGATCTCGCCGTTGCCGCCGAAGAACTCGGGGCGGATGGCGCCTATTTTCGCGTCCATCACTTTGCCCGGCAGCTCGGCTCGCCGTTTCCGCTGCTCGCTGCGGTCGGCGCCCGGACCAAACGCATCGAGATCGGCACGGCGGTCATCGATATGCGCTACGAAAACCCGCTCTACATGGCCGAGGATGCCGGTGCGGCCGACCTGATCGCCGGCGGACGGCTGCAGCTCGGCATCAGCCGCGGTTCGCCGGAGCAGGTGATCGATGGCTGGCGTTATTTCGGCTATGAGCCGCCGGAGGGCCAGTCCGATGCCGATATGGCCCGGCATCATGCCGAAGTCTTCCTCGACGTACTGCGCGGCGAAGGTTTTGCCCAACCCAATCCGCGGCCGATGTTTCCCAATCCGCCCGGCATGCTACGCCTTGAGCCCTATTCCGAGGGTCTGCGCGAACGCATCTGGTGGGGTGCGGCCTCGAACGCCACAGCTGTTTGGGCGGCCAAGCTCGGGATGAACCTGCAGAGTTCGACGCTCAAGGAAGACGAGGGCGGCGAGGCCTTCCACGTCCAGCAGGCCGTCCAGATTCGCGCCTATCGCGAGGCATGGAAAGAAGCCGGACATACGCGTGAACCGCGTGTCTCGGTCAGCCGCAGCATTTTCGCCCTGGTCAACGACATGGACCGCGCCTATTTCGGCCGCGAGGGTGACGACGAGGACAAGATCGGCTTCATCGACGCCAATATGCGGGCGATCTTCGRCCGCAGCTACGCCGCCGAACCGGACGCGTTGATCGAGCAGCTCAAGCAGGACGAAGGAATTGCCGAGGCCGACACGCTGCTTCTCACCGTGCCCAACCAGCTTGGCGTCGCCTACAACGCCCATGTCATTGAATCGATCCTGAAATACGTCGCCCCGGCGCTGGGCTGGCGCTGAGACGGCGACGGCATTCTACGGAATGATCGTCAGCAGGATGAAGGTGAGGAACACGGCGAGATGCGTCACGCCGGTGAGCGTCGTCGTTCGGCCAGTGCCGAAGCTGACGATGCAGATCGTGTGAGAGAGAAGCAGCAGCACTGTCTGCGCCGCGTCGAGGCCCAATGTCAGTCCGCGGCCGGTGATCAGGCTTCCCATGGCGACCGCTGGGATCGTCAGCCCGATCGTGGCGCAGGCCGAACCCAGCGCGATGTTGAGGCCGCGCTGCAGCTCGTTGGCCATGGAGGCTCGGACGGCCGACAGCGCCTCCGGCATCAGCACGATAAGAGCGATCAGGGCGCCGACGATCGAATCCGCCTGTGCGATCTGAAAATGATGCAATGCGTCCTCGACGCGGGAGGCCACCTCTTCGGTGAGAAGCACGATGCCGAGCAGGCTGATAAGCAGAAATACGCCATGCTTGAGTGCCGCTCTATTCGTCGTGTTTTCGGCGTCGGCCTCAGCCAATTCACCGTCGAACGCCTCCATGAAGTCGTCGCGCTGGCTGATCACCTGCGCGAAGATGAAACTGGCGTAAAGAAACACGGAGAGGATGCTGACGAAGGCAAGCTGAGCCGTGGAGAACGTGCCTGGAGATGTCGTCAGCGTAAAGTTCGGCAGCACCATTGTCAGGACCGTGATGGCGATGAGCACGGCAAGGAACGCGCTCGTGCCCTGGCGCCTGATCTCCTGGTTGCGATGCCTCCAGCCGCCGAAGGTCATGCAGATCCCGACGAGACCGCTGCAGACGATCATCACCGTGGAGAACACCGAAGAACGCGCCAGCGTCGGATTGTTCTCGCCATGCAGCATCATGGAAATGATGATCGAAACTTCGATCGCGGTGACCGCGAAGGTCAGAACCAGTGTCCCCCAGGGTTCGCCCAGATGCTTGGCAATGGTGTCGGCGTGATGCAGTGCGATGAAGACGGTCGCCAGGACGAGGACGATCAGCAGGACGCCGGCCGTGGCCATGAATGTCGGCCCGAGATTATAACCCTGCAACGGCCTCGTCCGGACGATCAGTGCGGTCAGGATACAGATGAGTGGCAGCCCGTAGAAAAGAAAGATGCGGCGATAACTGGCAATCTGCACGATGGATCCCCCGAATCCTGAAAAGGCAGCCCCGTCCCAAAGGCATTTTCCTTATACATGCCTATTGCCGTTGCTGGGGAGTCCCTCGAGCAAGACTTTGCGATCAACGATGATGGCGCCGATCCGGATCAAGCACGAATGCGATCCGTTTTTGGCAGTCTGCAGCATGTCGACCAAAAGTGGTCCCTGGTTTCGGGAGAATAACGGCTGCATGGCACTGAAGGGAAACACGAAGCTGAGCGACGTCATCGCTACGCGTATTTCGCAAAGCGGCACAAGCGAAGTGGCTTGACGATTCTCAGTAAAATCAAGGCAAAAAAAGCCCGGCGTGGGAGGGGGAACGCCGGGCTTCTGACAATGTCATCAGCCAGGGAGATTGCCGATGACGGGGACCGAGGGGAGGAGAAAAATCAGTCCCGTTGAGATGAATCTAATATGACATCGCACCGTTTCAAGAGCGAGAGGGCTAAAATACCCTGTTTTACGAACGCCCTGCCAGCGCCCGCTCGAACAGGCGCGACAGGCGACCGGCGAAGGCCCGCGGATCGGCCGGTTTGTCGCCGTCGAGGATACGCGCTTCATCAAGCAGCAGCCAGGCCGCGTCGGCGCGGAAATCGGCATCGCCGAGGCCTGCCACCGATTTGACCAGCGTATGGCCGGGATTGATTTCCAGCACCGGCTTCTCCGCCGTCTGCAGCCGTCCCGCGCCTTGCAGCAGCTTTTCCAACTGCCGATCGAGCGCATTTTCAGAGGCGACGAGGCAGGCCGCACTCTCGGTCAGCCGGGCCGAGACGCGGACGTCGGCGACTTCGGCGGCCAATGTCTCCTTGGCGAAGGTGATAAAGTTCCTGACCTCGTCGGAGGCTTCCGCATTATCCTCGGCTTGGCCGTCGACCTTCGCCACCTTGTCGAGATCGGCAAGGCCCTGGGTGATCGACTTGAGCGTCTTGCCCTCGAATTCCTGCGCATTCGGCGCCCAGAAACTGTCGACCGGATCGGTGAGCAGCAGGACTTCGATACCGCGGGCGCGAAAGCCTTCGAGCTGCGGCGAGGCCTTGAGCTGGTCGAGATTGCCGCCGGCCAGATAGTAGATCGCGTCCTGGCCTTCCTTCATGTCCTTCACATAATCGGCAAGCGACCGGAAGCCATCGCCCGAAGCGGTGGTGCGGAAGCGCGACAGTGCCAGCAGCTGGCCCTTGCGCTCGAAATCGTCATAAAGCCCTTCCTTCAGCACGCTGCCGAACATTTCCCAGATTTTCAGGAATTTTTCGGCCTCTGTTTCGGCGAGCTTTTCGATCGCGGTCAGAATACGGCTGGTCACACCCTTGCGGATCGCGGCGAGGATCGGGCTGTCCTGGATCATCTCGCGGGAAATGTTGAGCGGCAGGTCCGACGTGTCGACGATGCCGCGCACGAAGCGCAGATAGCGCGGCAGCAGTTCCGCCTCGTCGGTGATGAAGACGCGCTTCACATAGAGTTTCATCCGGCCCTTGCGATCGGCATCGAAGAGATCGAAGGGCTGCGCTCCCGGCACGAAGGCGAGTGCCGTATATTCATGCCGGCCCTCGGCGCGGAAATGCACGGTGAGTTCCGGCTCGTCATACTGACCGGAGACGCCGCGATAGAAATCCGTATATTCCTCAGGCTTGATGTCGTTTTTCGACTTGGTCCACAGCGCCGCACCATCGGTCACCGAACTCGGCTCGGCGTCCGGCTTATCGCGCACCTGGATCGGCACCGGCACATGGCCGGACTGTTCGCGGATGATCCGCTCCACCGCCCACTTGCCGGTATAGGTCTTGGCATCTTCCATTAGATGCAGCACGACGCGCGTGCCGCGTACCGGGGCATCCTCCACCGCTGCCGGGGCGACGCTATAGCTGCCCTTGCCGTCAGAGGACCAGAGCCAGGCCTCGGCCGCACCGGCCCGGCGCGAAATCACGTCGACCCGGTCGGCGACCATGAAGGACGAATAGAAGCCGACGCCGAATTGGCCGATCAATTCCGCCCCTTCGCCCGCCTTGGCGGCCTCGATCCGCTCCATAAAGGCGCGGGTGCCGGAGCGGGCGATCGTGCCCAGCGCATCGATCATCTCGTCGCGGCTCATGCCAATGCCATTGTCCTCGACGCTGAGCCGCATGCCCTCTTCATCGAGCGACACCAGAATGCGCGGCGCCTCGCCATCGGCCGCGAGCTCCGGCTGCGCGATCGCCTCATAGCGTAGCTTTTCGCAGGCATCGGCGGCATTGGAAATCAGTTCGCGCAGGAACACGTCCTTATCCGAATAGACCGAGTGCACCATCATGTAGAGCAGGCGGCTGACATCGGCCTCGAAGGCATGCTGTTCGGCGGGCTGGTCGAGAACGTCTTGTGTCATTGGGATCTCTCCGTTCAGACTGAAATTTTGCGCGAGACATGGCGCGGCTGGAGCGGAATTTCAAGTCCAGATTGGCTTTGCCGAAAGAGCATGCGAATATCGTTTTGAGGTTGGTCGGCTGATCGGCTAGTTTTTGCGGATGCCTAACTTGGAAGAAATTCAACTCAGAGCGCTGATATGGCCATGATCGTCGATGTTACAGAAGCCGAGGTCCGTTTCTCCGAACTGCTCGCTCGCGTTGAGGCAGGCGAGGAGATCATCATTATGCGTGATGACGATCCTGTTGCCCATTTTGTAACAATCAATGAGCGCGGCCGCCGGCTCGTGGCAATCGAAGGGCTACGTGCAGCTCGCAGTCAGGCCAAGCCCGTCACCCAGGATGAAATCCAAGCGTGGAAATGCGAAGGGCGCCGCTGAACCAGCAAGCAAATGTATGCTTGGCGATCAATCTTCTAAAGCTTAAGACAAGTCCTCTGGAGGGCCGGATTTTGCACGACGGACATCACCACGACCACGATCATCATCATGACAATCGCTATTCCGACATGCAGGCGCGGGTGAAGGCGCTCGAGACGGTGCTGACGGAAAAAGGACTGATCGACCCGGCCGCGATCGATGCCATCGTCGAAACCTACGAAACCAAGGTTGGGCCGCGTAACGGCGCCCATGTGGTCGCGAAAGCATGGAACGAGCCAGATTTCGCCGACTGGCTGAGGCGCGATGCCACGGCTGCGATCGCCAGTCTCGGCTATACCGGCCGCCAGGGTGAGCATATGCGTGCCGTCTTCAACACGCCGGAGACGCATAATCTCGTCGTCTGCACGCTGTGCTCCTGCTATCCATGGGCCGTGCTCGGCCTGCCGCCGGTTTGGTACAAGGCGCCGGCCTATCGCTCGCGGGCGGTCATCGATCCGCGCGGCGTGCTGGCCGAATTCGGGCTGATCCTGCCGGCGGAGAAGAAAATCCGCGTCTGGGATTCCACCGCCGAACTCCGCTACATCGTCATCCCCGAGCGGCCGGAAGGCACGGATGGCCTCGACCAGGAGGCATTGGCGACCCTCGTCAGCCGGGATGCGATGATCGGCGCGGCAGTCGCGGGGATGCCGGCATGAACGGCCCGCATGACCTGGGCGGGCAGATGGGCTTCGGTCCCGTCGCGCCCGAGCCGAACGAGCCCTATTTCCATGCCGAATGGGAGAAGCAGGCGCTCGGGATCGTGCTCTCCTGCGGCGTTTTCGGCGCCTGGACGATCGATGAGAGCCGGCATGCGCGCGAAAACATCCCGCCCGCCGCCTATCTCGCCGCAAGCTATTACGAAATCTGGATCCGCGCGCTCGAAGTGCTGCTGGAGCGGCACGGTTTTGCGACGAGAGCCGAGATCGACGCAAGTCGCAGACAAACCGAGCCGGTGGTACCGAAACGCATCCTCACGGCCGACATGGTGGCCGGCGCGCTGGCCAAGGGCGGCCCATGTGACCGGCCGGTCGAATCCGCTCCCCGTTTCGCCGTGGGCGAAAAGGTCAGGACGCGCAATTTCAATCCGGCAGGCCATACGCGTCTGCCGCGCTATGCCCGCGCCAAACAGGGTGTGATCGAGGCTGTGCAGGGATCGTTCGTCTTTCCCGACGACAATGCGCATGGGCGAGGCGAAAATCCGCAATGGATATACACGGTCGTCTTCGACGGCGGGGAGATCTGGGGTGACGGCGCCGATCCGTCGCTTACCGTCTCCATTGATGCTTGGGAGAGCTATCTTGAACAGGCCTGAGATCGAAACCAGCCTGCTTGGCTCTCCCGGATTGAAACTCACTGATAATGGCGCGCCGGCATTTCCGGAGCCTTGGGCTGCGCAAGCCTTCGCGCTCACCGTTCATCTGCATGAACGCGGCCTGTTCACGTGGACCGAATGGGCCGAATCGCTGTCGGTAGCACTCAGGCATCAGGACCCCCAGAAATGCGGCGAGGATTATTTCGACTGCTGGGTCTCGGCACTGGCGTCGCTGATTGAAAGCCGTGGCATAGCAGACCGTGAAACCGTTGAGGCTCTGCGGGAGAGTTGGCAGCGCGCCGCGGAGGCGACGCCGCATGGCAAGCCGATCGAATTGGCAAATGACCCGCTCTCAACGCCACGCATCTGAAACGGCGAGCACGGTCTTGGTCTGAAGCGGAAGGAAGTGACCGCGTACGCACTACAGGACCGCGGCTATAGCGACCCTATATCTGCGGTCATGAACATCTCGTAAATGGCAAATAAAAAAGCCCGGTGTGGGAGGAGGTACACCGGGCTTCTGATATAGGTCAACGGTCGGGAGGAGGATGACCGTCGATCATGCGGAAATCACTTGGGAGGAGAATTGATTTCCTGTGCATAGGTATAATGCTGCGGCGCACAAATTTCAAGTAATAAATTTGCAGTGCAGCAATTTGCGACAATGTCGCGATGCGCATGCCTTCATTTCGTCGCCGATGCCGGTTTTTTATCGTCATTGGCGATCGCACGCAGAATAGCTGCTGAACTTTGCTCCAGGCTGTCGAGATAGTGCGATTTGCCTGTGTTCTGGCCCGCAACCGCGCGCATGCGCATGAGCCGATCACGCAGTTCCGACCGAAATCGCTCGGCAGCGGCACGCGGCGCTGCCGCTGGCATATTTGTCTTGTCCAATATCGCCTCCAACCCATCCAGACCGGTTCGACGCTCCACCAACTCCCCGGTCGCACTTTAATACGATACGCTAATGTATAACCGCCGCAAGTTTCATTGATGCGACGATCACGCTTGTTTGATGCAAATCCCGTAATTCACAGGCGACGTGGATTGACCCCAGTTCCGGCGGAAAATGTTGCTTGACAAGGCGTCGCACCGCGCATCCATTTTTGGTGGCGCGCGAGCGCCCATCCCTCAAGACCATCACACAGCTTTGCTTTCAATGCGCCCATTGGCGATTAGCCATTCGACCGCTTCTTGCACCGCCTGTAACGACGTATAACGCGGCGAAAAGCCCAACAATCGCTTGGCTTTTTCCATCGAGCAATTGGGGCTGCGGGCAATGTGCTCCCAGGTCGCCTGCGCTTCCTCAGGCGTCTGGCCTTCCTTCCATGTGTCATAGGGCAGGAATTCCAGCTTTGGCTCCTTGCCGAACCAGTGCGACATGGCCTCGGCATAGCCGCGCAGGGTCAATGCCTTCTCGGACACCGCGTGAAAACTCTCGCCGACCGAAGCGTTCCAATTGGCAATTGCGCTCATGAACAGGCCGGCAATATCGTCGGCGTGAACGTGATGCACGGTTTCCAGGCCGAAATTCGGCAGCACCAGCGTCTCGCCCCGCGCCAGTTTCGAAAATACATCCGAATTGAAGTGGCCGGCTGGGTTCAACGGGTCCCAGCCGGGACCGACAATGTGGCCGGGATGGATGAGGGTGGCGGGAAAGCCCGACAGCCGTGCCTTTTGCAGCAGATAATCCTCGATCGCCGCCTTCTGTATCCCATATTCGCCGAACGGCTTTTTTGGCGCCTCCTCCGGCGTCGGCACGACCGTAGAGAAGCCGTGCGTCCAGATCGTTCCCGTATGCAGAAAATGGCTGACATGGCCGCTAAGCGCTTCAGCGAGCTGTTTTGCGCTGTCCAGCGTGAAACAGATCATGTCGATGACGATGTCTCCTTTCAGCGCTAGGATTTCCCGGCCGAACCGCCCTTCGTCTTCAAGGCTCGTCCTGTTCAATTGCCGCCGCTCGACGTTTCCCCAGGCGCGATTCGGCTGATAGGGTTCCGCCTGCCCGCGGCTGACCGCGACGACCTCATGCCCCGCCTCGACAAGCCGGGGAACAAGATAGGTGCCGACATGGCCTGTTGCCCCGATGACGATCACGCGTGCCATATCGGCCTCCTTCAAATTGCCTTATCCGACCGAGCCGGACTTTATCGTTCAATAGTGTTCGAATGCCGAGTGGCCGGCATTGCAAAGCCGGCCACTCGAATGAGCAGTGATCGTTTCTGCCGCCTACTGGGTGAAACCAATATTCTCCATATGCAGGCTCAGTGTCGGCGTAATGCCTGAGCCGGTCACATTGGTGTTCATCAGGTAATGCAGCGTCTCGAAATGCACGAACACCAGTGGCGAATCCTTTGATGTGGTCGTGCGGATTTGCTCGTAGATCCCCTTGCGTTCGGCCTCGTCATTGCTCGCCGCCGCCTTGTCGATCAGGGCATCGACATCCTTGTTGGAATAGTTGGTCGAGTTGATCGGCCCGCCGGATTTCAGCACCAGAGAATAGAAATTGTCCGGATCGATCGTCCGTTCCTGATAGGCGCTGGTGATCTGGTAGCTGCCCTTGGAGAAGGCGTCATACCACACCGAGACGTCGACCTGCTTGATCTCCATGTCGATGCCGATCTGCTTGAGTTCATCGCGCAGCACCTGGCCGGTCTTCAGCAGTTCCGGATATTGCGGCAGGCCGAGATATTCGACTTTGACGCCGTTGGCAAAGCCGGCTTCCTTCATCAGTTGCTTGGCTTTGTCGATATCCTGCTTCGGCGCGAACAGGCCTTTTTCGTCATACCATTTCGAACCCGTCGGCATTTCGGTGAGGCCGAGTTCGCCGGTGCCGAGATAGGCAACGTCGCGGATGTCGGCGCGGTTGACGGCCAGTGCCACGGCTTGCCGGACCTTCTCATTGTCGAACGGCGGCTTTTTGGTGTTGAGGCCGATATAATCAGGGATGCCGGCGACGGCGTCAGAGACATAAGTAAAGCGCGGATCGCTCTTCAGCGCCGTCACCTGCTGCAGCGGAATGGCATCGACCCAGTCGAGTTCGCCAGCGGAAAGGCCATCGATGCGGCTCTGGTCGACCGGCAGGAACTTGAAGGTCACCGAATCGAGATGCGGCAGGCCCTTCTTGAAATAGCTCGGGTTCTTCTTGACGGTGATATGGTCGCCCTGCACCCATTCGACGAATTCGAACGGACCGGTGCCGACCGGCTTGCGGGCCGGATCACCGCTCTCGATCGCCTTCTTGTTGACGATCTCGCCATTCGTGGCGAGATTGGTCAGGAACGGGCCGAACGACGATTTCAAGTGAAAGACCACCGTCTTCGGATCGGGTGCCTCGACTGAATCGATCTGCGCGTAAAGACCGGCATAGGCGCTCGCGGTCTTCGGGTTGAGAATGCGCTCGAACGTGTACTTCACATCGGCCGAGGTGAATTTCTCACCGTTGTGGAATGTGGCGCCGTCGACCAGCGTGAATTTCCAGGTCTTTGGATCGACCTGGGTCCAGGCGGTCGCGAGATCCGGCACGAACTTGCCGGAGGCGTCGATGTCGATCAGCTTGCTGAAAATGCTTTCATAGACCTGCGCACCGGTATAGATGGACGAGGTCGCAGGGTCGAGCACGTCGGGTTCGCCGGTGAGCGCGGCGCGGAGATCGCCACCATCCTTGATCGCGGCGGCCCAGGCCGTGCTGCCGGCGACGGAGACGAGGAGGCCGATCGACAGCGCGGCGAGAGTGCGGGTGAGCGGTCTGGCAAAGGCGGAAGTCAGAGAATGCGGTATCGTATGCATGAAACTCTCCCTTGTTGAAAACGGGCTAACGGGACTGGCTGCGAACGAAATCGAGGAAGGCCTTGTTGAACGGATCGGGTGTTTCCCACAGGCAGGCATGACCGCCCGGTGTCGTGGCCCATTGCGCGCCGGGTATGGCCTCATGCAGTTTCTTCGACAGCCGCACGGGAATGAGGATGTCTTCTTCACCGGCAAGCACCAAAGTCGGCACCTTGATCTGGCCGACCCGGCCGATGGCGTCATGATTCTGGATGACGGCGAGCTGCGCCAGATAGGCTTCGAGCGACATGTCGAGCGCGGCCATTGCCTCGGCGAACTCGGCGGCATCAGCCGGCCGCTCGTTGAAGAACGGCACGGTAAAAGCCCAGAGCGACACATCGCGCATGACGAAGGGCACGTCGATCCTGGCAGCGAGATCGGCCCACATGTTGAACATGGTCAGGCAGAATTTGTCGACCGTGCCATAGGTGCAGGCAAGCGTCAGCGATTTGAGGTCGCCGCCATAGGCCAGCGCATATTCCTGTGAGATCATGCCGCCCATGGACACGCCCATCAGGTGGAAATTCCTGAAGCCGAGCTGGTCGATCACGGCCTTGGCGTCATCGGCGAGCATGCGGGCGGAATAGGGGCCGGCCGGCCGGTCGCTCAGGCCGATGCCGCGATTGTCGATGCGCAGCACGCGATAGCCGGCTTCGAGCAGCGCCGGCATCTGAAACCCCCAGGAGAGCAGGTCATCGGCTAGGCCGTTGATCAGCACGATGGTGCCATTCGGGGCGCCTTCACCATCCACTTCATAATTGATGCTGATTCCATTGACATTCGTCTTAGGCAAGGGAGCCTCCTTGGTAAGGGGTTGACGGGGGGCGGGGCACGGCCGCGAGCAAAGTGCGGGTATAGTGGTGCTGCGGATTGCGCATGATCCGGTCGGTGGCATCCATCTCGACGATCTTGCCGTGATAGAGCACGGCGACGTCGTCGCTGACATGTTCGACGACGCCGAGGTCATGGGTGATGAAGATGCAGGCGACGCCAAGATCCTGCTGCAGGTCGAGCAGCAGATTGAGGATTTGCGCCTGGACGCTCATGTCGAGCGCGCTGACCGGCTCGTCGGCAATGATCAGTTCCGGCTCGCTCGCCAATGCCGCCGCGATCGCCACGCGCTGCCGCTGGCCGCCTGAGAGGTGGTTCGGCAGCCGGCCGGCCAGAGCCGGGTTAAGTCCAACGCGACTGAAAAGATCGAGCACGCGCTTCTCGCGATCGGCCGTGCTGCCGATCCGGTAGCAATCGAGCGATTCACGCACGCTACGGCCAACCGTCCAGCGAGGATCGAGGCTGCCATACGGATCCTGGAACACCGGCTGCACGCGGCGGCGGAAATCATGCAGCGCCTTACCGCGCAGGCCCTGCACCTCGGCGCCATCGAACACCACGCGACCGCCATCGACAGGCGTCAGGCCGAGAATGCAGCGGCCAAGCGTGCTCTTGCCGCTGCCGGATTCACCGACCAGGCCCAGCGTCCGCCCGCGCATGACCGACAGCGAGACATTGTCGACCGCAGCCACCATGTGGCGGTTCCAGGGCGGCCCACCGGTGACGAAAGTTTTCTTCAAACCGTCGACACGAAGAAGTTCAGCCATGGCCGACCTCCTCCGCCTGTCGTGGCGCCGCTGCCCTCAGCCGCTCCGATTGTTCGAGGCTCTCGACGCTCCATTCGGCGGGGATCACCGGCAGCCGGCTGTGCCGCGGCGCGCCGGCCGGATTGGCGGCGAGCAATGCCCGCGTATAGGGATGGTTCGGCCGGGCAAACAGATCGGCGGTCTTTGCCACCTCCAGCAGCCGTCCGCCATACATGACCGCGACGCGGTCGCAGACCTGCGAGACGACGCCGAGATCATGGGTGATCAGGAGAACAGTGGTGCCGTGCTGGCGCCGCAGCCGGTCGATCAGCTGCAGCACCTGCGCCTGGATGGTCACATCGAGCGCCGTCGTCGGCTCGTCTGCGATCAACAGGCCGGGATTGTTGGCAAGCGCCGCGGCAATGACGATGCGCTGGCGCATGCCGCCAGAGAAACGATGCGGAACGCTGCCATAGCGCGCGGCAGCGTCGGGAATGCCCACTTCGTTCATCAGCGCGATCGAGCGCGCCTTGGCTTCGCGCCGGCTGACGCTGCTATGGGCGCGGACCGTTTCAGCGATCTGGTCGCCGACCGGCCAGACCGGGTCGAGGCTCGCCGAAGCATCCTGAAAGATCATCGACATGTCGACGCCGCGCAGGCGCCGCAATTCATCCTCACCAAGGCCGGCAATCTCCCGGTCATTGAGACGGATACTGCCGCTGACTTTGGCGTTTGTGGGCAGCAGGCCCATGACGGCATTGGCGAGCGTGCTCTTGCCGCTGCCGCTCTCGCCGACAATGCCAAATATCTCGCCCTTCTCGATCTCCAGCGACACGCCGTCGACCGCTGGCCGCGCGTCGTCGCCGGCAAACCGGACTCCGACATTGCTGATGGACAGGACCGCGCTCATCCGGCCACCCCGCGCGGATCGAAGGCGCGGCGCAGCCCTTCGCCGAGGAAGCTGAAGGCCAGCGCGGCGACGACGATCGCCAGACCCGGGAAGATCTCCACCCACGGCGCCTGGTTGAGCACATCGCGCCCATCCGACAACATGCCGCCGAGCGACGGTGTCGGCGGCTGTACGCCAAGGCCGAGGAACGAGAGCCCCGCTTCAAGTTGCAGCGCAAAAGCACAGAGCACCGAGGCCTGCACGATCACCGGCCCCAAGGCATTGGGCGCGACATGCTGGAAAATGACACGCAAATGGCTGGCGCCTCGGGCGCGGGAGCCGGCAACGTAGTCGTTACGGGTCACGACGAGCGTGCTGGTGCGCATGACGCGCGCGAGGATCGGCAGGTAGATGACGGCGATGGCAAGCGTGGCGACGACGCTGCCCGGCCCGAGAATGGCGATGAAGGTGATCGCCAGCAGCATGGCCGGCAGGACGAGGATCATGTCGACGGATCGCGAAATGGCCGTATCCACCCAACTGCCGAAATAGCCGGCCAGCAGCCCGAGCGGCACGGCAATGATGAGTGACGCAGCGACCGCCGAGATCGACACCAGCAGGCTGACGCGCAATGCATAGATGACCCGGCTAAGCACATCGCGGCCGAGCACGTCGGAGCCGAACAGATGCTGCATATCCGGCGCGCCGAGCACGCGATGCACTTCGACGGCTTCGGGATCATGCGGCGCGACCAATGGCGCGGCAAGCGCCAGCAGTGCCAGCACCGCCAGCATGACGCCGCCGATGAGCATGAAGCGTGAGGCCGAGTTGCGTGTCGCCACTTCCGCTACCGTCGTCGTCGGTTCCACCGCACTCATGTGGCTTCTCCATCCATGACGCGCGGATCGAGCCAGCCGACGATCAGGTCGGTGATCAGCGAAACGACGATGAAGATAGTGGCGATTGCCAGCACCCCGACCTGCACGGTCGGATAGTTCCGCTGGTTGATGCCGGTCACGACCAGCCGCCCGACGCCGGGCAGGGCAAACATGGTCTCGATAATGATCGCGCCGCCGAGCAGCACGCCGACCTGGATGCCGATCACGGTGGCGATCGATGGCCCGGCATTGCGCAGCGCATGGCCGAAGACGATGCGCTGGGTGCTGATCCCCTTGGCGCGTAGAAAGGTGACGAAAGGCCGGCCCATCACGGCGGTGACCGCGCTGCGCGTGGTGCGCAGGATATAAGCCGCCTCGCCGACAGCGAGCGTCAGCACCGGCAGCGCCATATAGCGCAGGTTCAGCAGCGGGCTGCGGCTAAAGGGCATATAGCCTGAGGGCGGCAGCCATTCGAGCGTGGCGGCGAACAGCAGCACGAGGATGATGCCGAGCCAGAAATCCGGCACGCTGATGCCGAAGACGACAAAACCTTCCGTCAGCCGATTGAGCCACTTGCCGCCAACCGCCGCCTTGACCCCCAGCGGTACGCCGACGATGACAGCGAGCAGCATCGAAAGTCCGGTCAGTTCGAAGGTGACGGGCAGGCGCTGCCCCAGGAGTTCGGAAAGCGATGCATGGCTGACAATATCCTTGCCGAGATCCCCATGCATAAGTCCGCCGATCCAGCTGATATATTGGTCGAACAGGCTCTGGTCGAGGCCGAGCTGGCGGCGCAGTTCGGCGACATTTTCGTCGGTGGCGCGGAAGCCGAGCATGGTGCGGACGGGATCGCCGGGCACGAGGCGAATAATCAGGAAGACGATGACGCTCATGACGAACAGCGTCGGAATGGTCAGCAGCACGCGCCGCAGCACGAAGGCGATCTGCCGGTTCATGGCGAGCGCCCTTGCTGCTCTTCGGCGCCGGCGCGGGCGACGATTTCGCGCATCAGCCGTTCGGTGAGCGTAAAATGCCTGGCGGCGATCGCTGCGGCATCGTCGGCCCTGCCTTCGGCGATGGCTGCGACCAGTTCCTGGTGCTGGCCGATGGCGATCCGGCGCACCTCTTCGGTAAAGGGTTCGGCGCCGAGATTGAGGCTGATTCGGGTGCGCAGGTCGACGGACAGGTCGACGAGGATCGGATTGTGCGTCGCTTGCGCGATTGCCCGATGTAGGGCGGAATCTGCCTGCCGCGAGGCGTCGCGGTCGGGTGCGTCGAGATAGGCCTGCAAAGCGGCCACGATCGGTCCCATGTCGCTGTCGAGGCGTCGCTCGGCGGCGGTATGGGCAATGGTCGACTCGATTAGCCGGCGAGCATCGAATATGTGCTCGAACTCGGTCCAGTTGTCGACGAGCTGGCGGCGGACATGCTCGGCCGAACTTGGCCCCCAGTTCGCCAGCACGAAATAGCCGCCATTGCGGCCGCGCCGGACTTCCAGATAGCCGGTATCGGTCAGTTCCTTCAGCGCCTCGCGCACCGAGGTGCGGGAGACGCCGAGCATGGTGGCGAGCTCGCGTTCAGTCGGCAATTGCTGGCCGGTCACATAGAGTCCGAGCGCCACGGCAGTCACCAGTCGGTCAACCACATCTTCGGCGATGCGGCGGCCGACGATCGGCGCACCGAGATGCAGTCGGCGACGTGGCGGGTGCTCCTCCGTTTCAACCACATCGCTGATGATATCGTCGCCCGGCATCATTGTCCCTCCTCGCGGCCGAACCGCTTCAAGAGGAACCGCGCCAGCGTGCGGGCCGCATCGACGATGCTCTGCAGTTCGACATATTCGTCGACGCCATGAAGATTGGCACCTTTGGCGCCATAGCAGACGGCGGGAATGCCGAGATCCTCGAGATAGACGCGGGCATCCGACGTGCTGCCGAGCATGAAGGCCGCCGGTGGCGCGCCGTGCGCCTCGGCATGCGCCTGCGCCAGATCACGCACCAGCGCGGCATCGCGTTCAATGAAGTGGCCCTTGGCGCGGAAGCCGCTGAGCGTCATGATTGGCTCGCTGGTGAAATCCGGATCGGCCTCAGCCATATCGGAAATCGCAGCCCGAACCCGCGCCTCCGCCTTCTCCGGCGCCCAGCCGCGCGGAAAGCCGATGCGGACGCTGAATGTTGCGCTGGCCGGAGCGCTGGACGTCCAGTCGCCAGCGGCGACCTTGCCGAGATTGATGTTATAGGCCCGCTCATTGGCGCCGATATTCGGCTCGGGATTGGTTTGGTGCAGGTCGTCGGCCCAGCGGCGCAGCCCCGCGACCAGCCGCATGCCCAGTTCTATGGCATTGACCGCGGCGGCGGAATAGGCGTGACCGGCCTCGGTCGCGATCTTGATGTCGACCCACAATATGCCGACGCCGCCGAGAAGCAGGCCGAGATCGGTCGGCTCCAGCACCACAACTTCTCGGGCGGTGACACTATGGTCGGCGACCGACAGAAGCGTGCCGTTGCCGGTGCATTCTTCCTCGACCACGGCGACGAAACCGAGCCGCTTTTCGGCGAACAGATCGGGCGCGACATCGCTGAGACCCTGAATCGCCAGCATGCCGACAGCAAAGCCGCTCTTCATGTCCATTGCGCCACGGCCATAAAGCCGGCCGTCGCGGCGGGACGGCTCGAAGGGCGGCGTGGTCCAGAGTTCGGGCGAATCTGCCGGCACGACATCCATATGGCCGTTGAGCAGCAGCGTTAGTTCGCCCTTTCCCGGCGTGGTCGCCAACACCTGGTAACGGTCGGGCGTGAGGAGATCGGCCGGCGGCGTGACGCCGGCGCGTGGATCCTCGACCTTGGTATTGGGAAACGGCAGACGTTGGACATCGAGGCCAAGCGTTTCGGCCTGCCTGGCAAAAATCCCCATCGCCGCCTGTTCCGAGCCGATGGTGCTCGGGGCGCGAACAAGGTCTTCGAGAAAGGCAAACATAGCCTCCCGATGCGCGTCGATTGCGCGATCCAGATCGTCCAGCATGCGTTCCCACTTTTATGGTTTATTGTCCAGACCATATACCAAAAATGTCGCGATGCAAGGCGATTCGTTGATGCGTGAAATATCGGTGGCACAGGCTCGATCGCTGCGATCAAACGACAATCTGGACAAGCAGGAGCGCAGGTCTCACTATAGATTCGGTCCGGGATTTCGAGATCGAAACTTTCGCCGTGATTTCCCGGCGAAGAGGGTGGGCCGGAGGGCTGGCATGGCATCCGCGAACTTTCATCTCGTCACCAACTGGCGTCTCGACGCTCCGGTCGAGCCGGTCTGGGACATCCTGACCACGCCGGAAACATGGCCACAATGGTGGTCCTCAGTGCGCAAGGTCGAGGTGATCGAGCCCGGCGATGCCGATGGCATCGGAGCGCTGCGGCGGCTGACCTGGGGGACTGCGCTGCCCTATGACCTGACCTTCAATATGCGCACGACCAGGGTCGAGCCGATGACCGTCATCGAAGGCCGCGCCTCAGGCGAACTCGATGGCACCGGCCGCTGGACGCTGACATCGGAGGGCGCCGGGTGCAATCTCCGCTACGACTGGATCGTCGAGGTGACGAAGCCCTGGATGGTCAATCTCGCTTTCATCTTGAAACCGGTTTTCTCATGGAACCATGGTGTGGTCATGGAACGCGGCCGGCGAGGCATTGTCAGCCGCCTTGCCGCAAGGCAATAACGATCGGCGATGCGCGATTGGCTGCCCGAGGCTGTCGACCGCGCGAAAACTTTCACGTCGCTCCGCGGGATTTCGAGAGGCGAAGCCGGCTAACCATCATGCCTCTTGCTGTCTAAAACCCCGTTGCCGGTATTGCGCCACCGGTGACGATGCCGCCTTCCGGCGAAATCAGGAAGGCAATCAGCCGGGCGATCGCCTCGGGCGTCACCCAGTTGTCGCGATTAGCGTCGGGCATGGCAGCGCGGTTCTGTGGCGTGTCGATCGTTCCCGGCAGGATGCAATTGGCCGTGATCCTGTGGGCATGGTTTTCTGCGGCGAGCGCCTCGGTCAGCCGGATCACCGCCGCCTTCGACGCCGCATAGGCTGCCTGGCGGGCGCCGGCTTTCAGCCCGGGTGCCGCGGCAATATGAACGATGCGCCCATTCTTCGCCGCTTGCATGCCGGGCAGCACGGCGGCGCTGATCGCATAGGCCGTGCGGGCGTTGATCGACAGCATCGCGTCCCATTGCGCCAGGCCGTCCTCGCCGACCGGCCCCATCTTGAAACCGCCGACGGTGTTGACCAGCGCGTCGATGCGGCCGAAGCGGCCTTCGGCCGCCTGCGCTGCCTTGCGGCAGGCGTCGAAATCGCCGAGATCGACACCCGGCAGTTTCAGTACCACCGCATCCGTCGGCAGCGAGGCGACGAGCGCGTCGAGTTTTTCCGGATCGCGCTCGACACAGGCGAGGCCGGCGCCCCGAGCAGCGAGGTCCGCCACGACGGCCTGCCCAAGATTGCCGGCCGCGCCGGTTACCATCACGACATTCGGCTTCATGTCTCATCCTCGCTTGATCCGGCACGACTATATCGGGCTCGCCGCAAACGGCAACCATGTCTCCAGCAGCATCTTGCGGAAGTGATGTATTTCGTCGCCGCGGCCATGCCATGGGCGAAAAGCGCCGGCGCGCTCGCCGACACTGGCGATCTCGCCTGAAAGACCGGTAAGCTTCGCTGTTTGAGCCTAATTCTCATAACGTCGGAGAATGGCGACAGATCCGGATCGGTAAATCGCCGGATCTCGCCAAAGCCGAACTGTCGAACCAGAGATCACGACGATCGATTATTTCTCATCGCTGCGCGCAATGTGTCGTTGATGCGATCTTGCCAGCCCGGTCCGTCCTCCTGGAAATAGGCGAGCACGTCGCTATCGAGTTTGAGCGACACAGCCTCTTTGGTCACTGGCAAGACCCGTCGTTCGACGGCCGGCGCGGCGACCTTTTTGGCTGGCTTGAATAAAGCCTCCGCCGCGTCCATTGGATTGGCAGGTCTTCGCGGTGTGTTTGCCATCAACAAGCCTCCTATAGTTCAGGATTCCACAATCCGCCTCTCGGTAGGCATGCCCGAGCGGAGAAGCCGAAGCAGAGGCGAATTGAGGATATTGCTCAGACGGTCGTTACGCGTTCCGCCTTCGACTTGCCGGTCTTTCGATCCTGGCCGAGTTCATAGCTCACTTTGTCCCCTTCGCGAAGGGAGCCGCCGCTCTGTAAGGCGGAGACGTGAACGAACACGTCCGCTCCACCGTTTTCGGGCGTAATGAAACCAAAACCTTTGTCGTTGTTGAAGAATTTCACTGTTCCTGTGGGCATGCTCAACTTTCCTTGGTGACTGTGCAGTGAGAGCCACGCTACATGGAGAACGATCTTCTTACAACAGGCTTGGCCGCAGCATCGGTCGGCCCGAGTGCGCAATCCCAACGTGACGCGCGCCGATGCGTCTCGGACGGACATCGACACCGTGTTGACAGCGTCACGAGCAATCTCGGCAGGCGCATAAAAACCCTGCGGCTCAGCGTTGAGCAGTCCGCAGCAGAACACGTCCGGATACCGGCCTTTGGTCCGCGCCTGACGACCGATTGTCGCGGTCGAATGGTTGATGTCGCGGATTGAGTGACATTAGGTTCGGCTTTGATCCACTATGGCGACCTCAATCGGGAGAGCCATGTGCAGAACCGCGCCACGCTCGGCATCATCTATCTTTGTTCCGGCATACTGATCTTCTCGCTGCAGGACGCCGTCATCAAGGCGGTGTCAGGCGAATATCCGCTACCGCAGGTCGTTGCGACGCGCTGCTTCGTCTCGGCGCCGATCCTCATCGTCATGGTGCATTTCGAGGCCGGGCTGGGCGCACTGGTTTCACGTGAATTCTGGCCATTGGCAGGCCGGGCCTTCCTGCTCCTGCTTGCCTATACGACCTACTACATGGCCTTTCCGGCGCTGCCGCTCGCCGATGCCGTGGCGCTTTATCTCACGGTGCCGCTATTCACGCTGGCACTCGCTCCCTTCCTGCTGGGCGAGGCGATCGGTTGGCGGCGGATCACCGCTGTGAGTGTCGGCTTCGTCGGCGTCATCGTCATGCTGCGACCGGGGGCAGGCCTTTTCGAACCGGCAGCACTTCTGTCGCTGTTTTCGGCGCTGACCTATGCGCTCGCCATGTTGTTTGCCCGCAAGCTGGGGTCGCAAACCACCGCCACCGTCATGGCCTTCTATCAAAACGGCGTCTATCTTGTCGGCGCTTTGGCCATTGCCGGCTTCTGCCATCTGACCGGTATCCAGCACGCGCCGTACAAATCGCTTGATTTCCTTGTCCGGCCCTGGGTCTGGCCGACGGTGTTCGATTTCCTTCTGATCGCCTCCTGCGGCGTGATCGCGGCGGTCGCCATGACGCTGCTCACCAATGCCTACCGGATCGCCAAGGCAAGCGTGGTCACCAGCTTCGAATATAGTGCCATGCTCTGGGCCTCGCTCTGGGGCTATTTGTTCTTCAGCGAGATCCCGCATCGGGCCACCATTGTGGGCGCCGTACTGATCGCTGCCGCTGGCCTGTTCGCCCTGTCGTCGCCCGCTGCACGCGAGAACAAACCGGCATAGTGGCTTTTAAGCGCGCTTTGGCGACGTGACGAGCGAATTGCTGAGAAGCCGGATTTCCGCCGACAGAAAGGCCGGAATGTTGGGCGCGGATGGTGCTGCCACACCGCTGTGAATCGCATGGATGACCGCGGCAAGACAGGCATGCAGTTGCTCGCCGCCGTCCTCGCCGAACAAGTCCCTGGCCAATGAGATGTTGCGGCCACCGGCCGTGGCGGCTTCTATCTGCCAGGCAGCGGCAAGCAGGCGGTAGGCGAGCCTTTGCGTGGCGACGACCGCCGGCCAGAGCGGCTCCGCCGCCGTCCTCGCCTCGGCACTGCTGCCGACCGCGGCATCGAAACTCTGCAGCAGCAGCATCGTATGATGTTGCAGATTGCGCCGTGCGGAGCGGACTTCGGCCGTATCGGCGTCCCCGATCGCGAGATGTTGCCCGACCAGATCGATGGCCGCCAGGGTGCGGAACAATTCCTGCGAGATGGCTCGATTGGCGCCGCGCTTCGCCAGAAGAGTAAAAACGATGACCCCGATCGCGCAGCCAAGCATCGTATCTTGGGCGCGGATCCAGACCTGATGGCCGATGTCAGGCACGGCATGACCGCCTGACGCGATGGTCAGCGCAATCGCGGTGATGAAGATAACGGCGATGCCGTAATTCCGCAGCACCAGCATTTCGATGATGAATTGCAGCACGACGATCGTCGCGGCAAGCCACAGTCCCTCGGGATGCAGCAGCAGAACGCCGCCCGCCAGTACGGTGCCCACGAGCGTGCCGCCGACGCGCTGGATCGCCCGCTGCAGCATCGTTGCCCAGTCGAGCCCCTGATAAAGCATCAGCACCGCTGCGGCGGTGATCCAGTAGGCATGCTCGATATTGATCGCCCAGCCGACCACGCCGCTGATCATCGACGCCACAGCCACGCGCAGGCCGATTTCGAAAGCCTGCGCGCCCGGCCTTATGCCTTCCTCCAGCAATTGCCAGCCACTGACGCGGCCCAGCGGCACATGGCCGGGATCGGTTATGTCCCGCGGCGCTGTTGCCTGCGCGGCAATCGCCTTTACTCGGTCGACATTCGCCTGCGGAATGGGTTCGCCGGCGGCCGCGGCATTGATCGTCTCGGCGAAGATCATATGCAGCTCCCGGCCTTCGGTGCGCAACCGCGTCAGCGTGCCGTCCGGACGTGGCCGGACCGGCTGTTGGCCGACCAACGCCGTCCAGGCAAGATGCAGAGCCGTCGCCGCCTGATGCCGGGCCGCGTCCATGCGCGGCGTGCCCACGGCAGCGATAAAATCGCGCACCGCGCCGGCAGCCGTCTTGAGCGCCAGGATTTCAGGCCCGCGCGGCGCGAACACCGCTCCTGCCATATGCAGCACCCAGGCGAAGGCGCCACCGGCAAAGACGAGCATGCCGACATGCCACCAGAGCAAATGCTCGGCGCCCATCGCCGTGCCGGCGGCAACGGCCAGCGTGAAGAGATAGGCGCCCGGTGGAGGGACCTTCAGCGCGCTGCACAGGAAGGCGGCAGCGGTCGCGAGCAGCGTGATCACCGGAATGACCAGCCATGCCGTGCTGCCCGCCGCCACGCCGATCATCACGGCGAGTGCGAAGGACAGTGCGATCGCGCCCAGATGAAAGGCGCGGTTGAGGAACGGCCGGTCATTGCCATAGACGGCGGTGAACCCGCCGATCGTCGCCATCAAACCCGCCGGCAGGTCACCGGCCAGCCAGCCGATCGCCGCTGGCGCACCCATTGCCAGGGCGGCGCGCAGCGCGAATGGCCAGCGCCGAACCACCGGTTTGCGCAACGCAAACAGGGAGCCGAGTTGAAAGGCCGGCCTCATCGGCGGAGGAATGTCTGAATTCGTTTTCGGATCGGGCATGGCGTGTCGGCATATTTTACCGGATCCAGCTTAGATTCACCCGGACCGGAAAACAATTCCGAGACTCATGCCTCGCCTATGTCCTGGTTTCAGAAAGCTGGCACATCCTGCCTCGCATGCAGGACGCTTTTCTTTCGCTGCTTTTCGCCGCGCTTCCGGATCATCAGAAATCGGCCAGTGAGATTGCGCCGCTCGACCGCAATCGTCCACATTCCCTCGATCTCGTCACGCGTCGCGTTGACGTTGCCGGAATAAACCACCGAATGGGACTGCACCCCGCTRCCGTCATAGGTCTTGATGAAGCTGATCGCACTTTCGTGGTGAAGGCCTTCGATTATTGCATTCTCCTGTGTGGCCGCCCTGCCATTATGATTCATGCTTTCATGGATCGTGCCCGTCAGTCGGCCACCGCTTTCCATGAGAACGCAGACGAAATGGCTTTCCGGGATTTGAGGCTGGGTGGTGTAGTGTAAAGCCCGTGCCAGACGCCGGTCAGGCTGTCACTGTTTTCCATTTTCCGCCTTCGCCCCGGTTCGAGGCGAAAGCATTACCACTGGTCGGATTTGCAAAATAGAGACCGTTTTGTCGCTCAGCCGCCAACCGCCCTGGGCACCATGGAGAGGTGCAGTTGCGGTCCGGAAAAGGGATAGTCGTCGAGAATGTCTTCGCGGAGTTCGACGCCGAGGCCGGGTTCCTTGGAGGGGATCACATGGCCGTCCTGCCACTCGATCTTCTTTTTGAGCAACGTCTCGTGAAAACCGTCGAACGTCTTGATCGCCTCGATAATCAGGAAATTCGGCAGTGTTACCGCCATCTGGATATTGGCGGCGGCGACGATCGGGCCGCAATAGCAGTGCGGCGCTATCTGGATGTGGAAGGCTTCCGCCATGGCGGCGATTTTCTTGGTTTCGAGAATGCCGCCCGAACGGCCGAGGTCCGGCTGCAGGATCGTGGCGGAACGGTTTTCGATCAGCCGAGCGAATTCGAATTTCGTCGTCAGCCGCTCGCCGGTGGCGATCGGGATCGAGGTACCGCGCGCCACCTGCGCCATCACTTCCGGCATGTCCGGCGGCACCGGCTCTTCGAACCACAGCGGATCATAGGGTTCGAGTGCCTTGGCCATCCGGAGCGCGCCGGAGGCAGTGAACTGGCCATGTGTGCCGAACAGGATATCGGCCTTGGTGCCGACTGCCTCGCGCACCGCCTTGACCATTGCGGCGGACAACTCGATGTCGATAAGGCGCGGCTGGTGGCCGTCATAGATCGTATAGGGACCGGCCGGGTCGAATTTTATCGCATTGAAGCCGTCCTTGACATATTCGAGCGCCGTGCGGGCAGCGATTTCCGGGTCGTTGTAGACATTGCGTTGGTCAGCGATCTCGGCCGGCACGACGGAACCGGTCTTTGGGTAGAGATAGGTATAGGTGCGCAGCGCCTCGTGCACCTGGCCGCCGAGCAGCTTGTAGACCGGCTTGCCGGCTTCCTTGCCGATAATGTCCCAGCAGGCGATTTCGAGCGCCGAATAGCAGCCCATCATGGTGATGTCGGGCCGCTGCGAAAAGCCGGAGGAATAGCAATTGCGGAAGAAAGTCTCGATGTCGTGCGGATCGCGGCCGACGAGATAGCGGGCGGCGCRGTCCTCGATCAGCTTGGCGGTGAGATGCGGGTCGAACGTGGCATTATAGGCCTCGCCATAACCCACGACATTGCCGTCCGTGGTCAGTTTGACGAAGATGAAATAGGGTCCGCCAAAGCCGGCCTCATTGGCGACGACCCAGGTTTTCACATCGGTGATCTTCATGCTCGCTCCCTCGAATTGGTTGCGACACTCCTAGCTGATTTTGCGCCGCGACGCCTGCCGCAAACCGTCAGGATCGAGGCGGAATTTGAACCGGCTGTGGAGAACAGGAGATCGAAGTTGCGGAGAGAACGCATATCCGCTTCCATTCGAATAACAATATTTCTTTGCAATTCGTACGGTAAGACCGTACATGTATTGAGCGATGAAAATCCGTTCCGTCCGGCACAAAGGTCTCAGACGCTTCATCGAAGGCGATGATGCAAAAGGCATTCGTCCGGACCTTTTGAATAGGGTTAGAAACATCCTGGCCACGTTGATCGTCGCTGATGATATCGACGGCGTACGCGGCCCGCCGGGATGGCGAATTCATCAATTGGCCGGCGATCGCGCCGGCGTCTGGAGCATTGCTGCATCCGGCAACTGGCGCATTACCTTCCTGATTGAAGATGGCGAGATTTCCGATCTCGACTTGGAGGACTACCACTGATGAGCGAACTGGTTTCGAAAATCGGCATGACGCCACCACATGTCGGCACCTTCATCCGCGAGGAAATTCTTGACGAACTCAATCTCTCGATTTCCAAGGCGGCCGATGTGCTGAATGTGCGCCGGGCGACGCTTTCCGATCTCATCAACGAAAAGGCATCGCTGACCCCGGAAATGGCGCTCCGGATCGAAAAGGCATTCGGCGTCAACATGGACACGCTTCTCAAGATGCAGGCCTGGTACGACACGGTCATGATGCGGCAGCATGCCGATGAAATCGACGTCAAGCGCTACCAGCCGGCAGAGTAGGGATTTCAATGAGCGACATCAAACTCGAAGACAGCTGGAAGCAGGCGCTTGCGAGCGAATTCGCCAGTCCCTACATGGCGTCGCTGAAGCACTTCCTGCAGGAAGAAAGGCAGGCGGGGAAGGTCATTTTCCCGAGAGGCTCGGAGTATTTTCGTGCCCTCGACCTCACCCCGCTCGGTCAGGTCAGGGTCGTCATCCTCGGCCAGGATCCCTACCATGGCGAAGGTCAGGCGCATGGGCTTTGCTTTTCCGTCCGGCCCGGCGTGCGCATCCCGCCGTCTCTGGTCAATATCTACAAGGAGATGGAGGACGATCTCGGCATCGCGCCGGCGCGGCATGGCTATCTCGAATATTGGGCGAAGCAGGGCGTGCTGCTGCTCAACAGCGTGCTGACGGTGGAGCGCTCGCTCGCCGCCTCACATCAGGGCAAGGGCTGGGAGAAATTCACCGACGCGGTGATCGCCCGCGTCAACGAGCAGGAGAGCCCGGCGGTCTTCATGCTCTGGGGTTCCTATGCGCAGCGCAAGGTGGCTTTCGTCGACACCCGCAAGCATCTGGTGCTCAAGGCGCCGCATCCCTCGCCGCTTTCGGCGCATAACGGCTTTTTCGGCTCGCGGCATTTTTCCAAGGCAAATCAGTTTTTGACGTCAAACGGCATGGAACCGATCGACTGGCAATTGCCGGAAAAGCCTGATGTGGTGGCCGAATAGGTTGCGGTTCAGCCGCCGTGTAACAGTTTCGCTGCCGTCTCCTCATCGGTGATCAACCCATTGACCAGCCCGCCATGAATCGCACCGCGAATGCCCGGCAGCTTGCGCGGTCCCTTGGCGGCGGCGATCACCAATGATGTGTCTCTCGGCGGGATTGGGGACGAGGCGACCCGTTCATTGGTAATGTCGCGAATGAATTTGCCCTCGGAATCGAAGGCCCAGCCGACGATTTCGCCGACCGCGCCAGCCTTCTGCAGCGCCTTGAGCTCGGCTGTGGTGATGAAGCCGTCGACATAGAGCGGCGCATCGTCGGTGAGTTCGCCGATGCCGACGAAGGTGACGTCGGCTTTTTCCGCCAGTTCCAGCGTCGGCCGGATCATCGCCTGGGCATGCAGCATTTCGCGCTCGCCGGGGGAGGAGGCAATGACCGGCAGCGGCATGGGGAAGGAGCGGACATTGACCGAGTCCGACATGGTGAAGACGACGTTGTAATAAGCGGCCGATCCGTCCGGCGCGATATTGCCGGTCAGCGACACGACGCGATGCTGGCGGCAATCCATGCGCGGCAAAAGTTCGACGGCTGCTTTCAATGTGCGCCCCGTACCGACGGCGATCAGCACCGGTTCCTCATGCCTGAGCCAGCGCTCCATTTCCGCGCTCGCCGCCTCGGCGACCCCGGTAATGGTCGATTCGGAGCCGGGATCGGTGGGGACGACATCGACGAATTTCAGCTTGAAGCGCTCGCGCAGCGCGTCGGAAAGCTCGAGACAGTTGGCGATGGGATGATCGATCTGCACTCGCACCAGGCCTTCCGAGCGGGCGAGCGAGACGAGACGCTGCGCCGACTGCCGGGAAACGCCGAGCTTCACAGCGATCTGGTCCTGGGTATTGCCCGCCACATAGTAGAGCCAGCCGGCACGCGCGGCATCATCGAGACGGCTGGAACGCTTGGCCATTTCGCCGAAAAATCTCCGTTGTCGATCATATCATAAATAGGCCGATATGCTTCCGCCAGTGGGAATTTCCGCTGAGACGCTTGGCTTTTCAGCGGGATGGCCCCATTTTGGACGGCAAACGAGAATCGAGGCGGAAAGATGCGGGTCCTGATCGTCGAAAACATGGCCAACACCCATTTCGGGCAGGTGGGGGCGGCACTTGCCGAAGTGGGCGCAGCACTCGATATCCGCCGGCCATGGAAGGGCGACAACTTGCCGTCAGGCTCGCACGACCATGATGCGATTGCAGTGTTCGGCGGCGAGCAGAGCGCCGTCGACGACCATAGCCATCCCTATCTGCCGGAACTTGCGCGCCTGATGCGGGCCTTCGGCGACGCCGGCCGGCCGGTTCTCGGCATCTGTCTCGGCAGCCAGATTCTCGCCCGCGCCTATGGCGCGAACAACCTCATCGGCACGGCGCCGGAATTCGGCTGGCATAAGGTCGAACTGACGGAGGCCGCCAAGGATGATCCGGTCCTGTCAGCGGTCGAAGCCGGCTTTCCGATCTTCGAATGGCACAGCGATACGTTCACCCTGCCCGACGGCGCGGTGCGGCTTGCCCGCAACCCGGCGGTCGAAAACCAATGTTTCCGCATCGGCCGTGCGGCTTATGGCACGCAGTTCCACTTCGAGGCGGATCGTGGCGTGGTCGGGAAATGGAACGCCGAATTCAAGGACATGCTCGACCGCAAGCATCCCGGCTGGTTGCCGGACTATGCGGCGACGGCGCAACGTTCCGGTCCGGCCGCCGATGCGGCCGGTCTCAGCATCGCGCGGGCCTGGGTGGCCCTGGTGCGAGAGCTTCAGGCGGCCGAGGCCGCCGCGATGAGCTGATGGCTGGCCTTGCCGACGAACTGGCTGAACGAGGCGAAGATGACGTGGATCACGGGTGCCACGCTCGACGCCTGCCGGTCGCCCAGACCGCAGGTGGCATCGCGGCAGATGGCCGGTTCGGTGACGGCGACGAGTTCGACGGCAGCCGTCGGGCTTGTGCGGGTCAGTGCTCCCAGATTCATGGCGCTGGCCGACGATGCGAAAGTGGAAACGGCCATGCAGGCCATGAATGCGAAGACGAGCTTTTTCATGTTCCAATCCCTGTCCATTTTCGGTGCCGATTGTTGTTGTGGCATCCGGTCATGACGGCAGATTAGTCCGGCTCGCTTGAAAGCCGCTTAAGGCGATCAATAAAATTGTCTGCATCGCCGATTTTGTGTATCGCCACGCAACAGACCGCGCCGATTTGATTCAAGTTTGCAGGAAACCCCCGCCGGTTCATGCCCGAGAAAATCGCCATCCGCCGTATCGCGCTCACCGCCTTCCGCAATTACGGAACGGCGGCGCTTACGCTTGATGGCCGGCATGTCGTGCTGACGGGCGAGAACGGCTCCGGCAAGACCAATCTGCTCGAGGCCGTCTCCCTGCTTTCCCCCGGGCGAGGGCTGAGACGCGCCGTCTATGCCGATATCAGCCTGCAGGGTGCCGAAAGCGGCTTTTCCATCTTCGCCGAGATCGACGGCATGGAGGGGCCGGTCGAGATCGGCACCGGCCTTGCTGCCGGCGACGCCGCCTCGCGGCGGGTGCGCATCAATGGCACCGACGCGAAATCGACCGACGAACTGCTCGATCACCTGCGCATCCTCTGGCTGACGCCGGCAATGGACGGCCTGTTCACCGGCCCTGCCTCCGATCGCCGCCGTTTCCTCGACCGGCTGGTCCTGTCACTCGATCCAACCCATGGCCGGCGGGCCGCCGATTTCGAGCGCGCCATGAAGATGCGCAATAAGCTGCTCGAGGAAGGCCGCTACGATCCCGACTGGATGGCCGGCATCGAAGCGCAGATGGCGAGCCTCGGCGTGGCCATGGCGCTGGCGCGCAGTGAACTATTGATGTTGCTGACCCGGCTCGGTGAGCGCGGCGAGGTCGGGTCGGCCTTTCCGGCCGCCGACCTTCATCTGTCCGGTTTCCTCGACGAGGCGCATGGCCTGCCGGCGGTTGATCTGGAGGACCGCTATCTGGCGCTGCTGCAGGAAGGCCGCTTTCGCGATCAGGCGGCCGGGCGGACGCTGGAGGGGCCGCATCGCGCCGATCTGATCGTCACCCACCGGCAGAAGGGCATCGATGCAAGCCTCTGCTCGACCGGCGAGCAGAAGGCGCTCCTGGCCGGCCTGGTCCTGTCGCACGCGCAACTGACCGCCAACATGACCGGCGCCGCCCCCATTCTGCTGCTCGACGAGATTGGCGCCCATTTCGATGCGCGCCGCCGCGCCGCCCTCTTCGATCTCATCGACCATATTGGCGGCCAGGCCTTCATGACCGGTACGGATCGGCATCTTTTCGATGCGCTCGGCGACCGCGCAGAAAATTTCACGGTCACACATGGTACGATTTCGCGTTGAATGTGGTTCTGCTGCGGGCACCCGTGCTTGCATTAACATTTTTTAATGTTTAAGTCGCATTCTGCTTCATTGAAATGACATAATCGAATCGCCATCTAAATGAGTACAGACAGCCGTGCCCCTTTGGCTGTCCCCTCCGGAAAACCGGCACGTCCCCCGCCGGCCCGGACATGCGGACCGAGACGCCCCTTATTCTTTGTCCGCTTCATAAAAAGACCGTCATGGCATAGCCCTCCAGCCATGGCGGTCTTTCCTTTTTCAAAAGCATGTTTTGCGAAACTGTGCAGCGTTTGACGAGGCACGCGCAAAAACAAAGATCTCCGGGAGCATCCGGAGATCTTGATGGGCTTTCAGCAAATGAGATTACATCAGGCCGACGCTTTTGTAGGCCTCTTCGATGCGACCCTTGCCCCATCTCTTGACGTCCGAGACGTCGCCGCCGAACAGTGAGCGGGTCCTGGCATCCGAGGCGATATCCACGCCTTCACCGGCGCCGACCTTACGTACGCTCATGCCGCTCATGACTTCGACCAGGCCGTGCTCGACGAAGACGGCATAGTTGCCGCGATTGCGGCCGGCAAAGAATTTCGTGCCGCGCACGCCGATCTGGCCGAACGTGGTGCGGATGGTCAGATCGATCTTCGGCTTGCCTTCCGGCCGGTCGAACACCATGTCGCCGTTGACCAGGTCCAGCGTGCCGCCCTGCTCTGCAAGGAAGCTGTCAAGCAGGACTTCCGTCTTCTCGCCCATATTGATCTTGGTGTCCGAGCCGAGCGTCAGCGAAGCGAAACTCTTGGCGCCGGTGGTGATCAGGTCGTTGTTGATCAGTGCCGTGCCGATCTTGAGCTTGGTCTCGATATCGTTCTGGCTCTTGAGAACGTCGCCCTTGGCTTCCAGCACCTGGCCGATTGCGTCGTCGGCGAAGGCAGGCAGCGCATGCGACAGCGCCAGCGCGCCGGCGAGACCAAGCGTCTCGCGTCGCGTCAGGCCTCTGTTGATGTAGAATATCTTACCGAACATGGCAGGGAGCCTCCTGAAAGCTGTCCACAAAGACTACGCCAACCGCTGCCGGTTTCCAAGCGTCAGTCGACTGTCCTTCGAATTCCACGGCATTATCGCTGGCGATGTTTCAAGACGATGTTCCCGCGGGAACAGAGCCTGAAACAATCGCTCTATCTGATCGCGCCGGCCTCCGGGCCCCAGACATCGGTAACGGCAAAGCCCTCCGCCGTCGGGTCGAATGGGTCGAGCGCCACCTGCGTCAGCCCGAACGTCCAGGCGCGGCCGGAAATGGTCGGGATGATGGCGGGGCGTCCGGCAATTTCCGTGACGTCCTTGAGGCCGACGCGGAATTCCGTGCCGATGGTGGAACGCGAGGTCAGTACGTCACCCACCTTGGCCTTGCCCCGTGCATGAAGCGTGGCGAGATTGGCGGAACTGCCGGTGCCGCAGGGCGAACGGTCGACGCGGCCGGGCCACATGGTCGTGCAGGTGCGCACCGCGCCATCCGGTTCCTCGCCGCGGAACATTACATAGGCGACGCCGGAAATTTCCGGAATTTCCGGATGCACGATCTTCATCGTCCGGTTGATGGTCTCCTTGAGCAGCATGCCAGCCTCGACCAGTTCGCGGGCATTGGCCTTGCTGATCGACGTCCCGACGGCTGAGGCATCGGCGATGGCATAGAAAATGCCGCCATAGCAGATGTCGACCTTGACCTTGCCATAGTGCTCGGTCGGCACTTCGACGTCGAGATCGAGCACGAAGGACGGCGGCATGGTGAGTTCGACGCGCTCGCAGCGGCCATCCTTGCAGGTGGCGGTCGCCTTGACCAGGCCCGAGGCGGTGTCGAGCATGACCACGGTTTCCGGTTCCTTCATTTCGACAATGCCCATTTCGAGCAGCGCCGTCGTCACGCAGATGGCGTTCGAGCCGGACATGGCATGCGCCTGGTCGGCCTGGAGGATGATGAATCCGGCATCCGCCCCTTCGCGCCGCGGCGGCAGGAGCAGATTGACCGAGCCGAGCGGGCCGGAGCGCGGCTCGAGGCAGAGGAAACGGCGAATGCTGTCATCCACCGTGTTGATATAGTTCAACTGTTCGGCGATCGAATTGCCGGGGATGTTCGGCACGCCGCCGGTCGCCAACCGGCCGATCTCGCCCTCGCAATGCACATCGACGAGCTGAATGGTCCGCTTCCAACGCATTTCTTTATCCTCAAAACCTGTCGATCCGGAACGGCCGCATGTCGACCGCCGGCGTCCTGCCCTGAACCATGTCGGCCATCAATTGTGCATTGGTCGCCGCATAGGTGACGCCGAAATGGCCGTGGCCGGTCGTATAATAAAGGCCATTCGTCTTCGCCGAGGGTGATATGACGGGGATGGTGTCCGGCATGGCGGGGCGATGGCCCATCCATTCGGTATAATTCTCAACTTTCAGGCCGGGCAGCGCGAATTTCGCATGTTCGACGAGGATGYGCGCCCGCCGCCAGTTCGGCGGCTTCTTCAGCCCCGCCATTTCCACCGACCCGCCGACCCGGACGCCGCCCGCCGTCGGCGTCACCATGAAGGCGCGTTCCGGCCAGATCAGCGAATAGGTCAGGTCGATGCCGGGCGACATGATCTGCGTGTGGTAGCCGCGCTCGGTTTCCAGCGGAAACGGCTCGTCCAGCGACGCTGCCAATGCGCCGGTCTCAGCACCCATGGCAAGGATCAGCCTGTCGGCTTCCAGGCGGCGCCCGTCGCCGAGGATCACGGCAGTGACGCCGCGATTGTCGCGTTCGACACGCGCAATATCGCCGGTGACCAGTTCGGCGCCATTCGCTTGAGCCGCCTCGACCAGGCGCTTGACCAGCAGATGAGGATCGGAAATGAACGGATTGTCCGGCAGCAGCGTCGCTTTGATGATTGCCGGATTAAGCTGCGGCTCGCGCTCGCGGATCTCGCCGCCGCTCAGCACCTCGTATGTCATGCCGTAGCGCTGCATCAGTTCGCGATTGCCGTGGTCATCCTCGAACGCGCGTTCGCTCTCGTAGAGCGACAGGCAGGTCGCCTGGCTCAACATGTCGCGCGCGCCGATCCGGTCGAGCAGCACCTTCAGGTCGGCAAGTGAGCGGGTGGCGAGGCTCGCACCGGCATCCTCGATGGCGCGGATACGCGCCGGCCGGCCGGCGGCGAGGAATTTCAGGAACCACGGCAGCATTTTCACTGCATAGATGGGATCGGCCGTGACCGGCGCCTGGGGATCCATCAGCCAGCCGGGAATTTTTCGCCAGGTGGACGGCCGCGAGACGGCGTCGAAGCCGTTGACGGCGATGCTTGCCATATTGCCGAAGGAGGCACCCAGGCCGGGCTCCTGCCGGTCGACGAGAATGACTTTTTCGCCGCGCGCCGCGAGCTCATGGGCGATCGTCGCGCCGATAATGCCGGCGCCTGCCACAATAACGGGATGCTTGTGTTCCATGCGAGACCTTTGCCGCCCTTACGGCGTCTTCGAGGCAATCTGATATATCAGTTCACTGGGCTTGAAAACTGGCCGGCGGAAATATTTCCGCGATGACAGGCCGCAATACAAGCCCTCGACTTAGCCGGCAAAGCGGAATAGACAGTTCGTCTTCTCGTGGCGAAAAGTCAGTAAATATTTACTCGCTCACTCTTCCAGCGACGGGAAAACTGTGAGAGTTTAACCCACAAGAAGCCGGATTGTCGGGCATGGTCACCATCAAGGAAATCGCCAAGGCTGTGGGGGTGTCGTCCACGACAGTGTCGCGCGTGCTGAATTACGATCCGGCGCTGTCGATTTCCGCGGCCAAGCGCCAGGCGATCATCGAAACTGCCGAAGCATTGAACTATGCGACGCCGCGCAACCGCAATCGCGTCAACGGCAATGTCGCCGCCTACCTGCCCGCACCGGCAACGCCGCTTTCCAGGCTTGCCATCGTGCATTTCCTCGAGCCTTACGACGAGCTTGCCGACCCCTATTATGTTGGCGTGCGCTTCGGCATCGAGAACCGCTGCCGGGCGCACGGCACGGAAATCGTCAAGATCTTTCATTCCGATACGCTGCCGGACCCGGCTCTCTTGGAAAGCGTTTCGGGCGTCATCGTCGTCGGCAAGCAGTCCGACAATGAGATCGCCTGGCTTGCCGATCACTGCCGTCACGTCGTCTTCGCCGATTTCGATCCGCAGTCGGACACGATGGATTGCGTGCATCCCGACGTCGCTTTCGCAACGCGAAAAATCCTCAATGAACTCAATGCCATGGGCTATCAGCGGATCGCCTTCATTGGCTCCTACGAACATCTCAATGGCGAAACCCAGCCCTTTGGCGAGCGGCGCTGCAAGGCCTATATCGACTGGCAGAAGGAGCGCGGCCAGTTTGATCCCGCGCTGCTGGTGCTCGGCGAAAGCTGCGATTCCGGCCAGAATCTGCGCTTGGAAACCGGCTATATGCTTGCCAAGCAAGTCCTGCAGTTGAAGCCGCTGCCGGATGTCATCGTCACCGCCAACGACAACATGGCGATCGGCACCTATCGGGCAATGGCGGAGGCGGGCCTCAGAGTTCTCGACGACATCGCGGTCGTCTCCTTCAATGACATTCCGGTCGCCCAATTCCTCACCCCGCCGCTCTCGACCATGAAGATCCATGGTGAGCATATCGGCGAGACCGCGGTCGACCTTCTGGTCGAGCGCCTGGCCGGTCGCGATTACACCAAGAACGTCACAATCGCGACCGAAATGATCTGGCGCGAGAGCAGTCGCAAACCGGTGCAAAGCTAGGCTCTTCGCACCTGCAATAAATATTTACTGAAATTTTTCTTGCCTTTTCCCTCATTTTGGAAATACTCCCCGCAAGACGGGAGAGGAACCCGTCTTCAGGCAATCCATTTCGAGGGAGGATAAGATGGAAAAGTCCCGTATTCTAAAACGCTTCGCCGCCGTAGCCGTTGCAGGCGTCAGCCTGTTTGCCGCCACCGCCGCCTATGCCGGCCAGGTCACCATCTGGTGCTGGGATCCGAACTTCAACGTCGCAATCATGAAGGAAGCCGGCGCGCGCTACACCAAGGCGCATCCCGACACGACCTTCAACGTCGTCGATTTCGCCAAGGCCGACGTCGAGCAGAAGCTGCAGACGGGCCTGGCTTCGGGCACGTCGGATGCGCTTCCCGACATCGTGCTGATCGAAGACTACGGCGCGCAGAAATATCTGCAGTCCTTCCCCGGCTCCTTCGCCGAGCTGTCGGGCAAGATCGACTATACCGGCTTCGCGCCCTACAAGGTGCAGCTGATGACCGTCGACGGCAAGGTCTACGGCATGCCCTTCGACTCCGGCGTCACCGGCCTCTACTACCGCAAGGACTATCTCGCCCAGGCCGGCTACAAGCCGGAAGACATGCAGAACCTCACCTGGGACAAGTACATCGAGATCGGCAAGGCTGTCGAAGCCAAGACCGGCCACAAGATGATGGGCGTCGACCCCAACGATGCCGGCCTGATCCGCATTCTCATGCAGTCTGCCGGCGGCTGGTATTTCGACAAGGACGGCAACCTTTCGATCACCAACAATGCGGCTCTGAAGGGCGCGCTTGAGACCGAAGGCAAGATTCTCCAGGCCAATATCTACAAGCCGACGGCCGGCTGGAACAACTGGGTCGCTTCCTTCACCTCGGGCGATGTCGCTTCCGTCATCACCGGCGTCTGGATCACCGGCACGGTCAAGGCGCAGAAGGACCAGGCTGAAAAATGGGGCGTCGCACCCATTCCGGCCATGACCATCGACGGCGCCGGCCATGCCTCCAACCTCGGTGGCTCGAGCTGGTACGTGCTCTCGGCGTCCAAGGAAAAAGACACTGCGATCGACTTCCTCAATGAAGTCTATGCCAAGGACGTCGACTTCTACCAGAAGATCCTGATCGACCAGGGCGCTGTCGGCTCGCTGATGACTGCCCGCAAGGGTCCGGCCTATTCGGCGGCCGATCCGTTCTTCGGTGGCGAAAAGGTCTGGCAGAACTTCTCCGATTGGCTCGCCAAGGTTCCGCCGGTCAATTATGGCGTCTTCACCAATGAAGTCGACAACGCCGTGACCGCCAACTTGCCTTCGCTTGCCAAGGGCACGCCGGTCGACGACGTCCTGAAGGCGATCGAAGGCCAGGCCAAGGACCAGATGCAGTAAGAAACTCCCGGACGGGCCCTCGTGGCCCGTTTCCTCCCCGGGGCGTAGCGGCGAACGCCGCTCGCCTTGAGGGATTGCTGTTTCCGCCCCCCATTTTCTAAGGAGCAAGTGCACCGTGGCTGCCGCGCGATCGGGCTCAGCGAGACGCTTCTATTACGATGTCAACGGCTGGCTGTTCGTCCTGCCGGCTTTGGCCCTGATGGCGTTGTTCCTGGCCTTTCCAATCCTCGATTCGCTCAGCTGGTCGCTCTATTCGGGCAAGGGGCTGATCATCAAATTCGCCGGCTTCGGCAATATCGAGCGGCTGGCGCGCGACCCGGTCTTCCTGCACGCGCTCGGCAACACGATGACCTTTTTCGTCGTGCAGGTGCCGATCATGATCACGCTGGCGCTGATTTTCGCCAGCCTGCTCAACAATCCCAACCTGCGCTTCGTCGGCCTGTTCCGCACGGCGATCTTTCTGCCCTGCGTGTCGTCGCTGGTCGTCTATTCGGTGCTGTTCAAGAGCATGTTCTCGGTCGACGGCATCGTCAATTCGACACTGATCGCCATCGGCCTTGCGTCCGCGCCGATCCAATGGTTCACCGACGTCTTCTGGGCCAAGGTCTTGATCGTCATCGCCATCACCTGGCGCTGGACCGGCTACAATATGATCTTCTATCTGGCAGCACTGCAGAACATCGACCGCTCGGTCTACGAGGCGGCGCGCATCGATGGTGTGCCGGCCTGGGCACGCTTCGTCCACCTGACCGTACCGCTGTTGAAGCCCGTGATCCTGTTCACCACCATCACCTCGACCATCGGCACGCTGCAGCTCTTCGACGAAGTCTATAACCTGAGCGCCGAAGGCAAGGGTGGTCCCGCTGATTCGACGCTGACGCTGTCGCTCTATATCTACAACCTGACCTTCCGCTACGTGCCAAGCTACGGCTACGCAGCGACGGTTTCCTACGTGATTGTGGTCATGGTGGCGCTTCTCGCGCTCATCCAGTTCTATTTCGCGAGGGAGCGCACATGAATCTGTCCCGCCTCGCGCAGAACACGGCGCAATATGTGTTCCTCGGGCTCGCAGCCTTCCTGTCGGTGTTTCCGTTCCTGTGGATGGTGATCGGCGCCACCAACAAGTCGATCGACATCATCGACGGCAAAGTGTCGTTCGGCACGCAGTTGATGACCAATATCAGCAATTTCCTGGCCAAGGTGGACTTGCCGCTGGTGTTCTGGAACTCGGCGAAGGTGGCGATCCTGTCGACGCTTCTGACGATCATCGTCTCCTCGCTCGCCGGCTACGGCTTCGAGGTGTTCCACTCGAAATGGCGCGATCGCGTCTATTCGCTGGTGCTGCTGACGCTGTTCGTGCCGTTCGCGGCGCTGATGATCCCGCTCTTCCGGATCATGGCCAAGGCCGGTCTGATCGACACGCATATCGCCATCATGCTGCCGATGATCGCGTCGGCCTTCATCATCTTCTATTTCCGCCAGGCGACCAAGGCCTTCCCGCCGGAACTGCGCGATGCCGCCAGGGTCGATGGGCTGAAGGAATGGCAGATCTTCCTCTATATCTATGTGCCGGTGATGCGCTCGACCTATGCGGCGGCGTTCGTCATCGTCTTCATGCTCAACTGGAACAATTATCTCTGGCCGCTGATCGTGCTGCAGTCCAACGGCATGAAGACGATCACGCTCGTCGTCTCCTCGCTCGGCTCGGCCTATTATCCCGATTACGGCACAGTGATGATCGGCACCATCGTTGCTACGCTTCCCACGATCTTCGTCTTCTTCGCCATGCAGCGCCAGTTCGTCCAGGGCATGCTTGGTTCGGTGAAATAGGAATTTATCATGCGCAGATACGAGAATTTCAACGGCAACTGGATTTTCGCGGAGGGCTTTGCCGAGCATCGCGTCCATGAACTGCAGATCGGCGAAAAGGTCCGCCTGCCGCACAGCGCCGTCGAACTTCCTTACAACTACTTCGACGAAACCCGTTACCAGAAGCCGTTCACCTATCAGAAGCTGATAGCCTGGGAAGACGATTTCGAGGGCCGCGAAGTCTCGCTGGTCTTCGACGGCGCCATGGCCGATAACGTCGTCTGGCTGAACGGCGAGAAGATCATCGCCCATAAGGACGGCTATACCCCGTTCGAGGCGCGGCTGACGCCGCATCTCAGGAAGGGCGACAACATCCTGACGGTGAAGGTCGATGGTTCGGAAAACCCCGAAATCCCGCCCTTCGGCGGTCAGATCGACTATCTCTGCTATGCCGGCATCTATCGCGACGTCTGGCTAAAGGTCACGAGCCCGGTCGCGATCAAGAATGTCAAGATCGAGACGCCGGACCCACTGGCCGAGAGCAAGGCGGTAAAAGCCCGCGTCATTCTCGCCAATCCCGAACACCGCGCGCTGGCAGGCACGCTCTCCGTCACCATCACCGCTGCCGATGACCGGCACATCATCACCCAGGCTATGGAACTGGCAGGCCTCGAAACCACGATCGAGATCGACGATCTCACCGGCCTCGAACTCTGGGATATCGACAATCCGGTGCTCTACCAGCTGACGGCGACGATCGAGACTGAGGCCGGCCGGGACAGTTTTTCCAGCCGCTTCGGCTTCCGCACCGCCGAATATACGCCGGACGGTTTCCTGCTGAACGGCAAGCCGCTGAAACTCCGCGGCCTCAATCGCCATCAGGCCTGGCCCTATACCGGCTATGCCATGGGCAGGCGGCCGCAGGAAAAAGACGCGGACATCATGAAATATGATCTCCGCTGCAACATCGTCCGCACCTCGCATTATCCGCAATCGGCGTGGTTCCTCGACCGGTGCGACGAAATCGGCCTCCTGGTGTTCGAGGAAATCCCCGGCTGGCAGCATATTGGCGGCGAGGCCTGGCAGCAGGAATCGATCGAAAATGTCCGCCGCATGATCGAGCGCGACTGGAACCACCCGTCGATCATCATCTGGGGCGTGCGCATCAACGAGAGCCAGGACAATCACACCTTCTATGCCGAGACCAACCGGCTGGCCCGTGAACTGGATTCGACCCGCCAGACCGGCGGCGTCCGCTTCATCACCAATTCCGAACTGCTCGAAGACGTCTACACCATGAACGACTTCATCCTCGGGCAGGAGGAAATGCCGGGCAACAATCGCGGTCGCGTCGTGCTGCGCGACCGGGTCGAGACGACCGGCATCACCCGGCCGATCCCCTATATGATCACCGAATATAACGGCCACATGTACCCGACCAAGCGTTTCGACCAGGAGCAGCGCCAGGCCGAGCACGTGACCCGCCATCTGCTCATCCTCGACGCGGTGGCCGGCGACAGCAACATTTCCGGCTCCACCGGCTGGTGCATGTTCGACTATAACACGCATAAGGATTTCGGCTCGGGCGACCGCATCTGCTATCACGGCGTGCTCGACATGTTCCGCGAGCCGAAATTTGCCGCCTTTGCCTATTCCTCCCAGGGCGATCCGGCCGGTGGAGTGGTATTGCAGCCGGTGACCTATTGGGCGCGCGGCGAGCGCAATATCGGCGGCGTGCTGCCGCTGATCATCCTTACCAATTGCGACTATATCGAGCTCAAGTTCGGTGAATTCGAACCCAAGCGGATCATGCCGGACCGCGAGAACTACCCGCATCTCGTCCACCCGCCTGTCGTTGTCGACCTCCGCACAGTCACCCCGCAGGAATTCGGCACCTGGGGCCGCGTCTGGCGCGAAAGCATCATCACCGGCTATGTCGACGGCAAGCCGGTGAAGACCATGACCCTGCCGGCTGATCCCGTGCCCACACGGCTCGAAGTCGCTGCCGACGACACGGAATTGCGCGCCGGAGAGAGGGACAGCGTTCGTGTCATCCTCCGGGCGCTCGACCAGGAAGGCAATCTTCTGCCCTTCTTCGAAGAGCCGGTGCAATTGGCACTCAAGGGCGATGGCCGTATCCAGGGCCCGTCCGCCGTCACCTTCAAGGGCGGTGCCACCGGCTTCTGGGTGGAGGCGGGCGAGACGGCAGGCACGTTGGAGCTCAGCGTATCCTGCGCTGCCTTCGATGATCAGACGCTTGAATTTACGGTCGGAGACCAGGTATGAGCGATGTGAAGCTTGCCGCCATCCGCAAGAGTTTCGGCAGCCTTGAAATCATCAAGGGCGTCGATCTCGACATAAGGTCGGGCGAATTCGTGGTTTTCGTCGGACCGTCCGGCTGCGGCAAGTCGACTTTGCTCAGAATGATTGCCGGCCTGGAGGACATCTCTTCCGGCCTGCTGTCGATCGGCGGCAAGCCGATGAACGATGTCGACCCGTCCAAGCGCGGCATCGCCATGGTCTTCCAATCCTATGCGCTCTACCCGCATATGACCGTGCGCGAGAATATGGGTTTCGCATTGCGCTTCGCCGGCATGCCGAAGGCTGAAATCGAAAAGCGAGTCATGGCCGCAGCCAAGATCCTCGAACTTGAACCTTTGCTGGAGCGCCGGCCGAAGGCGCTCTCCGGCGGCCAGCGCCAGCGCGTTGCCATCGGCCGCGCCATCGTTCGCCAGCCCGAAGTCTTCCTGTTCGACGAACCGCTTTCCAACCTCGATGCCGAACTGCGCGTCCATATGCGCGTCGAGATCGCCCGGTTGCACAAGGAACTCAAGGTGACGACCATCTATGTCACCCATGACCAGGTCGAGGCGATGACGCTGGCCGACAAGATCGTCGTGCTGCGTTCAGGGATCGTGGAACAGGTCGGCGCGCCGCTGGAACTCTATGACGACCCGGCCAACCAGTTCGTCGCCGGCTTTATCGGCTCGCCGAAGATGAATTTTCTCGCCGCCGAAGTGGCGGAGACGAGCACCAGCCAGGTAACGGTCACGCTGACGAGCCAACGGGACGTGCGGCTGACTCTGCCCGTTTCAGCAGCCGTCGGCAAAGGCGACAAGGTCACGATCGGCATCCGCCCGGAACGCTTCGTCGAGGCCGGCCAGGGTGATGCGGATCTGGCGGTCGATGTCGACGTTGCCGAACATCTCGGCAGCACCAGCTATATCTACGCCCATATCGGATCCGGCGAACGGATCATCATCGAACGCGAGGAATCGCGCTCGATATCGAGCAAGCAGGATCGGCTGACCGTCGGCATCCCGGCGAAGAACTGTTTCCTGTTCGACAGCAACGAGAAGCGCCTGCGCTAAGCAGGTTCCGGAAAAGTGTTCCACGGTTTTCCGACAAGAACCTGCGACAAAACAAGGGGCTAAGCGGATGAATCGTTGGCTTGCCAACGAAAGTCGGCTTAGTCTCCCCGCCGCTTCTCCTGTTTCATCACGAAAGGAGTTGCCATGTCCGACAACAAGAAGATTCGCTGGGGCATTATCGGCCCCGGCACCATCGCGCGCACCTTCGCGGATGGGATCGCCCATTCCGCCACCGGCGTTCTGGCGGCCATCGCCAGCCGCGATCCGAACAAGCCCGGCCTGGCAGAGGGTTTCCCCGGCGCCCACATCCTCGACGGCTATGATGCGCTGCTGAGAGACCCAGAAATCGACGCAGTCTATATTGCCACGCCGCATCCCTCGCATGCCGAATGGGCGATCAAGACGGTGCGCGCCGGCAAGCATGTCCTGGTCGAAAAGCCGATCGCGCTGTCCGCCTTCGACGCCGCTGCCATCTATCACGAAGCAAAGAAAGCCGGCGTGTTCTGCGGCGAGGCCTATATGTACCGCCTGCATCCGCAGACGGCGAAGATCGTCGAACTGGTGAAATCCGGCGCTGTGGGTGAAGTTCGCCTCATTCGGTCGAGCTTCGGCTTCAACATGGGCACGGTGAAGCCTGAACACCGCCTGTTCTCACAAGCGACGGCCGGCGGCGGCATTCTCGATGTCGGCGGCTATCCTGTCTCGATGGTGCGGCTGATCGCCGGTGCCGTCGATGGCAAGCCCTTCCTCGATCCGATGACGGTGCACGGCATCGCCCAGCTCGGCCAGACCGGCGCCGACGAATGGGCCTCGGCAGTCCTGAAGTTCCCCAACGGCATCATTGCCGAAGTCTCCTGCTCCATCATGGCGCAGCAGGATAATACGCTCAGAATCATCGGCTCCGATGGCCGCATAGAGGTCAAGGATTTCTGGTTCGCTTCCGGCCATAAGGGCGGTACCGGCACGATCCGGATCATCAAGCCGGATGGCGCGGAAGAGGTGGTCGAGGTCGCCGAACCCGGCTGGCTCTATGCTTTCGAGGCCGATGCCGTTGGCCGCGCCATCGCGGCGGGACAGACCGAATTCACGTCACCTGGCACGGATCATGCCGATTCTTTGGGGACCATGCGGGTTCTCGACAAGTGGCGCGCCGATGCCGGTCTTGAATACGAGGTCGAGAAGCCGGCCACGCGCACCGTCAATATCGCCGGCGCGCCGGTTAAGCCCGGCAATGCTCTACCGCGTCGCTCCATCCCCGGCCTGGCGAAACAGGGTTCGGTCGCCGCACTCGGTTTCGAATTCTTCCCGAATTTTGTCTCCGCCTCGCTGACCATGGACGCCTTCTACGAAGCCGGCGGCAATATCTTCGACACCGCCTGGATCTATGCCAGCGGTAAGACAGAATCGATCTTCGGCGACTGGCATACGAGCCGCAAGGTGCCGCGCGAAGACATCATCCTGATCGGCAAGGGCGTGCATTCGCCGCTCTGCTATCCCGACCGGATCGGCAAGCAGCTCAGCGAAAGCCTTGGCCGGCTGAAGACCGACTATATCGACGTCTACTTCATGCATCGCGACAATCCGGAAATCCCGGTCGGCGAATTCGTCGATGCCATGGACGCAGAGGTGAAAGCGGGCCGTATCCGCGGCATTTTCGGCGGCTCGAACTGGACGCGCGAACGCATGGGCGAGGCGATCGCCTATGCCAAAAAGAACGGCAAGACCGCTCCGGGCGCTCTCTCCAACAATTTCGCGCTGGCCGAGATGCAGGACCCGATCTGGGCCGGCTGCGTCGCCGCCTCCGACGATGCCTGGAAAGTCTGGCTGAACGAAACGCAGATCACCAACTTTGCCTGGTCGAGCCAGGGCCGCGGTTTCTTCACCGACCGCGCCGGCCGCGACAAGCATGACGATGAGGAAATCGTCCGCTGCTGGTATTCGGAAAAGAATTTCGAACGCCGCGACCGGGCGATCGAACTGGCGGCCAAGCTCGGCCGCCATCCGATCCACGTCGCGCTCGCCTATGTCCTGGCGCAGCCCTTCCCGGTGATCCCGCTGATCGGCCCGCGCAACCTGACGGAGCTCGAGGACAGTCTCTCTGCGCTGGACATCAAGCTGACCCCGGAGCAGGTACGCTGGCTCGAAAGCGGGCAATAAGAAACGAGAGCCGGCGGTGCACTACTCCGCCGGCAGTTGGCTTGGGGCGGGCGCTATCGGCTCGTCCCGCAGCTTCGACCATTTGACGATGGCACGGGCAATGAGGGGGCCGGTCAGTAGGATGGCGAAGAGCCGCATCAGTTGCATCGCCATGATGAACGGCACGTCGACGGGCGTTGACGTGGCAATGATCGCCACCGAATCCGCCCCGCCCGGGCTGGTCGCCAGATAGGCAGTCAGCGGATCGACGCCCATGACCTCGACGAGGATCGCCGCAAAGCCACAGCAGATCGTGATCAGAATGACGATCGAGCCGAGCACACGTGGCAGCGCCCTTGCTGCGTGGTGAAGGATGGCCCGGGTGAAGCGCAGGCCGATATTCCAGCCGATGAAGGCATAGCTGATCGCAAGCAGCCAAGGCGGCAACTCGATCTGGATCAGGCCGAGCGTCTGCAGCGCCAGCCCAAGCATCATCGGCAGCAGGAAAATCCCCGCCTGCAGCTTCATCACCTGCGAAAAGACGATTGAGAACACGATGAGCGCAATCGTCTCGATCATCGGCACCACGGCAATCGGCGGAAACCAGATGATTGCCGGCGGCGCAGCACCGCTGGCACTGACCCAGATGCGTGAGACCGCTGTGGCGGCGACCGCAACGCAGACGACGCGCAGATATTGCATGAAGGCGACAAGCCGCATGTCGGCGCCGAAGGATTCGGCCATGATCGACATCGCCGACGCGCCGCCGGGCATGGAGGCCCAGATCGCCGTTGTGCCGGGCAGAACTTGGAGCTTGGCGAGCAGATAGCCGAGCGAGGCGCCGGCGGCGATCACCGAGATCACACCGCCCAGGAAGATCGGCCAGTCCTTGCCCACTTCCGTGAGGATGGAGAGAGGGATGGACTGTGCGATCAGGCAGCCCACCAGCGCCTGCGAGAAGGCCGTCACCAGCTTCGGCACCTTCACCGTTTTTTCCGCTGCGGAAAACAAAATACCCGCCAGCATTGGCCCGAGCAGCAAGGCCGCCGGCAGGCGCAGAAATTCCAGCGCGGCGACGAATGCAGCCGAGAGAAAGAAGAGCCCGGACCATCGAAAAGCAATGGTCCGAGTGCTTGGTTGGGCAGAGGTCGTCATGATGCCGGGAATTGAATGTTCTCACTCTTTATCACACGCGATATGCGCGGAAAGATAGTGGTAAAGGCGAAATTATGCGCCTCGTCGCTCGGTCCGGCGCAGAGGTCTTCGACGATCTGCAGATCATAGCCATGCTCCCAGGCCGCGCGGGCGGTGGATTCGACGCCGATATTGGTGGAAATGCCGCCGAGCACGATGGTGTTGATGCCGCGCCGGCGCAGCTGAAGGTCGAGATCGGTGCCATGGAAGGCGCCCCATTGCCGTTTGTGGATCTTGAGATCGCCCTTGCCTTCGATGCCTTCGACAAGATCCGACCATCCGTCCGGCAGGCCGCCCGGCGGAAGCTGCATCGGCTGGTCGACATTGCGCGACGGCATGTCGGCATAGTCCTTGGCGAAGTTGACGAACACCAGGGCAACGAGCGCGCCGGCGGCACGGAATTTCTCGGCGGTTGGAATGGCATTGGCGACCACCTCCGCGCCCAGGCGCGGGCGGATTTGCGGATTGCTGGCGACGCCGTTCTGCAGATCAATGAGAACGAGGGCCGTGGTCTTGGGATCAAGCATGGGAATGCCTCTTGAGACAGGATTGCAACGGAGAGATGACGGGAGAGATCTGTCGTGTTATGTGAGGATAGACTCGCAAAACAGATAGTTGAGGATATCCTCGCAAATGTCAACAGTGATATCAGCCGTGGCGCCGAAAAGGGCGAGAGGCCGCCTGCGCGTCGATGCCATCATGCAGTCTGGCGCCGAACTTTTCGCCGAAAAGGGCTATGATGCAGCGACGATGACGGAGATCGCAGCCCGCTCCGGCACCGCGATCGGCTCGCTCTACCGCTTCTTCCCGACCAAGGAGACGCTCGCCGACGCCTTGATCATGCGTTACGCCGAAAAGCTGTTCGAAGGGCTCGACGAAATCATCAGCGACAGCCATCAGCTTTTCGGCGAACAGCTTGCCAACCGCTTCATCGACCTGATGATCGCGCTGCGCGGCGACCGTGCCGTGGCCGTATCGCTGGTCGATCATCAGGAGGATGCCTCCGGCCGCCGTGGCGCGCTGCGCAACGGCTCGATCGAGCGGATCGCCAAGGCTTTGAAAGCGCAAAACAATCGCCTCGCCGAGGAGCATGCGACGGCGATGGGCTCGGTGATCCTGCACCTGCTGAAATCAGTTCCCCCCCTTGCCGACAAGGGCGGGGCGGATGCGGAGAGGCAGATTGCAGAGGTGCGCAAGATGGCCGGCGCCTATATTGTGGCCGCCGCATAATTCCTCCAGTCGTCCGGACGAATTCATATGGTTGTCATGGAACCGTCGTATGTGCTTCGCCATAACTTAAAGGGCAGGCATTCGTCTTTGGTACCAAAATCCCTCCCCGCAAGGGAGAGGGGCTTAACTTGCGGCTCCGCCGTGCCCTGATTGAGGCAAGGAGAGTGCCGCGAGTCTTCTCCCCCTTGTGGGAGAGATGGCCGCCCTTCGATGAACTCAGGAGGCCAGAGAGGGCCTTTCCATAGGCGATTGCCCCGGCATGGAGGGCGAGATGACAGCAGAAATCGACCGTGAAGCCGGCAGCACGCTCTGGCACCAGATCGCCGAACTGTTGGCAAACGAGATCGAATCCGGCGCCCTGCGACCCGGCCAGCAATTGCCGACCGAGACCAAGCTGATGCAGCGCTTTAATGTCAGCCGTTTTACCATCCGGCAGACCATCGCCCATCTCGAGGCGCGTGGTCTGGTGCGCGCCGAACAGGGTCGCGGCACCTTCGTGCACAAGGGCATGCTGGACTATCCGCTCTCGAAGAAGACCCGGTTTTCCAAGAACCTGATCGAACAGGGTTTCGAGCCCGGCGGTGAATTGCTGGTGCATGAAATCATCCCGGCGCCGCGGCATGTCGTGGTTCGGCTGAGGCTGCCGCTCGGCGCCGCCGTTATCCATCGCGTCGTCGTGTCGACCGCTGACGGCATTCCAGTAGAGATCGGTGATTCCTATTATCCAGCGGCGCGCTTTCCCGATTTCGACAAGGCACGCGAATGTTTTCCGACCGTGACCGCGGCGTTCGCCACCTACGGCATCCGCGACTATGACAGACTGGTCACAGAGATAGAGGCACGCTTGCCGACCGCCGACGAAGCCCGCCTGCTACGCCAGCCGAAGTCGACGCCGGTGCTGATCGTCCGCAAAGTCGACATCGACCAGAACGGCATGCCCTTCAATTATGGCGAAACGGTCTGGTCGTCGGAGCGGGTGACCTTCACGGTTGGCAAGGACTGAAACGGCTCGCTCTACTCTAGTACCAAATTCAACCTACCTGGAATTCCGGATCGACGGGAATCTGCATCGCCGTGACCAGATGATTGGTCTGGGCGGCCAGCCCGATCACAGCCAGCAGTTCGGCATGCTGCGCATCCGTCATGCCGCGGCCTCGTGCGGCGGCGGTGTGGGAATGGACGCAATAGCTGCAGGAATTGGCGGTCGAGACGGCGATATAGATCATCTCGCGGGTCAGCGGATCGAGCGCGCCTTCCGTCGCCATCACCGCTTTCAGCCCTTCCCAGGTGCGCTTGAGCAGCGGCGGGTCATTCGCCAGCCCACGCCAGAAATTGTTGACGAAATCGGATTTGCGCGTGGCGCGGATATCGTCAAATACCGCCTTGGCCGCAGGAGTGGCATCGATCTCAATGTCGGTCAGGAGTTTTACGGTGGACATGGCTATTCCTTCTCGCAGCTAGTGAACTGCCGCATACATGATCTTCTCTTCCGTCGATTCCGTCGGCGAGAATTCTTCGACGATCCGCCCCTGCCGGCAGACCAGAATGCGATCCGACAGGTTCATGATCTCTGGCAGATAGGAGGAAATCACCACCACCGCCAGCCCCTGGTCCGCCAGTCCATTGATGATCTGGTGGATTTCGGCGATGGCGCCGACATCGACGCCACGCGTCGGCTCATCGAAGATGACGAGGCGCGGCTTCTGCACTAGCCCTTTGCCGATCACCACTTTCTGCTGGTTGCCGCCGGAAAGTTCGACGACCCGGGCATTGTCGTTGATGGCGCGGATATTGAGCGCCTTCGACCATTCGGCCGAGAGCGCATGCATCTCCTTGACGCTCATGACCGTGCTTTTCTCGCGACCGGCCGCCAGAAGACCGCCGAACAGGTTCTCGGCGATCGACATGGTCTCGAAAAAGCCTTCGCTCTTGCGATCCTCGGTGACATAGACGATGCCGTCACCCACCGCCTCGCGCGGCACGTAATAGCGCACCGGCTTGTCGTCGAGCTCGATCGTACCGCCACGGTTGAAGTCGCGCTTATAGATGCCTGCGACCACCTTGAAGGTCTCGGTGCGGCCCGAGCCGATCAGGCCGAAGACGCCGGTGATCTGGCCCTCGAAAATCGAAAAGGAATTGTTGCGCACGACATTGCTCATCGAAATGTCCTGCACCGACAGCACCTTCTTGCCCGGCTTCCGGATCGTGGAGGCATCGCGTTGGCGGTAGAGCGCGCCCGACAGCGTGCGGCCGACCATGGCGGCGATGATCTTTTCCCGGTCGAAATCCGCGGTCGGCCCGGATGCCACCAGTTCGCCGTCGCGCAGAATGGTGATCCGGTCGGACAGCAGCAGCGCCTCTTCCAGCGCATGGCTGATGAAGACGATCGACACGCCGCGCGCTTTCAGCCGGCGAACCAGCGCAAAGAAATGCCGCTTCTCCTCCGGCGTCAATGTCGCCGTCGGCTCGTCGAAAATGATGATCTCGGCATTGTGCTGGACGGCGCGGGCAATCTCGACCATCTGCTTCTTCGCCGCCCCAAGCGTTTCGACCATGGCCGTCGGATCGACCGGGAAATTCAGCGACTGCAGGAATTGCTGAGCCGAAATATAGATGCCGCGCAGCCGATTGAGGAAAGCTTCTGAGCCAAGATAGAGATTCTGCGCCACCGTCATCGACGGCACCAAGCTGGTTTCCTGAAACACCATGGCAATGCCGGCGTTGAGCGCCGCATGCGGCGTCGCGTAGGCAATCTCCTTGTCATGGTGGAACATCTTTCCCGACGTCATCTCAACCACGCCGGCAATGATTTTCGTCAGCGTCGACTTGCCGGCGCCGTTTTCGCCAAGCAGCGCATGGATCTCGCCCTTGCGCAGATCGAAGCTGACACTCTTGACGGCTGGGACACCGCGATAGGCTTTGGTGACGTTTTCGAGGCGGATGATGATGTCGCTGTTATCGCTCATCTCATGCCCCCTTGTTCAAGTCGATGGACAGAACGCAGTTGCCGCCCTTGGACGCGGCGTAACATCTGATGTCCCCGGCATTTTTCAGGTGAATGACGCCCGTGATCCCATGGCGTGAACCATTGGCTCGGCTATGGATGCTGGAGACCGGCTGATAGTCGTCGTCGAGTTGTGCGATCATGCCGTAGGACCGGCTGGGCGACCAAGGCTTATGTACGCCCATGCTGCGAATGGCGCCGCATTGCAGCGGCTCAAGGAAGGAGCGACCCGACGACAAGGCCGGCGCTATCCAGTGTTCTTCCGCCACTTCCTCCATCATTGCCTGCCGATAGTCATCCTCTTGCAAGACGAACTCGATCAAACGGTTCATTGGCGCGAAGATGCAAAGGCTCATGCCGCCATAGATAGCTGGCGCCATCCGCGAGGGATAACCCGGCAAATTATCGGTCAAAGTCTTTTGGTCGCTCGTCCTGTCATCGATCTGGATCAACCTCCGCCTCCAGCTTTCGCTGACGACAATCCTGTCCTTTCCGGTACCGCCCCATGTGATGTCGAGGCCGGAGGGATAGGCAAGCCCATCGGCAATCTTATGAAAATCTTGTGATTTCAAGTCCATGAACCAAATCGAACCGCTCCTGCCGTGCGACAGAAGATCACGCGACCAGCGCGACGGGCTGACGTCCCTCGAACCGTTCGTGAGATAAAGCCGGTTGTTGGTCGCGCTTAAGTTCAGGGCGGTGATGCATTTGATCTCGTCGGGTTTTTCGACTGCGACACCATTCACAAGCAGCGTGCCGTCTTCGAGTCCAACTGCGAGAGCGCCATGATGGCCGGTATCCACCGCAGTTATCGGGGCGGGGAACGTCTGGTAAAGGTTTGCCGGCTTATCGGCCTTCATCCGCCAGAGGTTGTTGCCGCTGGAGATGAACACGGCCTCATCATCGTAGTCGTAAGCCATATCATCCGGCGCTTCGAGCTCGGCGACCACCTCCGCCTCATCCAGTATCGTGTTCGGCCGGAACGCACCATCGAGCGGCGGAATGGTCACCGCCTTGCCGCGGAAAAGATCGAGGATCGGATCGAAGATCATTTCGCCGCTCCCCAATAGGAGGCCGGGCCGACCCAGTCCGGATCGGCCTCCGGCAGCTTGAACCTGCCGATGCGGTTGTTGAGAATGCCGCCGATGAAGAGATACCCCTTGTGCTCGCGCATCGAGGTGACCATGGGATGCGATACACCGGTCATATCGCCCAGCGTTCCGACGATTTGGCCAGCTTCGTCGAATTTCACCACGCCGCCGGTATTGATGTTGGGAAACAGCCAATCGTCCTGCGGCAGGCGCCGGGTCATGCGTTTGCGAAAACCGGGATGGCGCAGCGACAGGTCGAAGCTCGGCGTGCGCATGCCGAGCCACGCCATCCAGTATTTCCCGCCCGAGGCGCGATTGATATTGTCGGGATAGCCGGGCATGTCCTTGATCACGCATTCGGCCATGCCGGCTTTCGGCCCTTCCAGCCAGTAGCGGTGTACGCGGCAGGCCCAGCTTTCGGCGACGAACAGCGACTTGCCGTCATGGGCGATGCAGACGCCGTTGAGATAGCGGTAGCCGTCGAGCAGGGTTTTCGTCGTCCCGTCCTTCGGGTCATAAACGAGCAAGCGGCCGGTGGCGCGGTTTTCGATCGAATCGAGTGCCCAGTCATGCGCGTCGTAACGCTTGGTCGAGTCGGTGAAATAGATGCGGCCATCGGGGGCGATGTCGCAGTCATTCGGGTCGCGCAGCCGGGCGTCGTCGACCACGGAGGTCCAGCTGCGCCGCGTCTCGGCCGACAGTTTCTTCACCTCGCGATCGGGCGAGATCGAATAGAGCCCCATGGCGCCGACGCACGAGATCAGATTGCCGGATTTGTCGAAGGTAAGCCCGAGCGGGAAACCGCCAACGTGGGCGAAGACTTCCGACTTGACATAATCCGGCGCGAAGAAGCGGATGATTTCGCCATGCCGTGTGCCGCAATAAAGATGGTCGTTGCGGTCGAGAATGACGTCTTCCGGCCCTTCGAGTTCGCCGAGACCGATATAGTCGGTCCTCGAAATCGCATTGTTGAGCGCATAAGGCGTGCCGGAATTCGGTTCGGCCGATTGCGTCTCGCCCATCTTCAGATAGACTGGGGCGACGTAGACTTCGTTCAGCACCTTGTGGCGGTTCTTCAGCCAGCGGATGTCGATCGTCACGGCAACCGCCAGCATGATACCCAGCACCATCTGGTTCGTGCCGGTGCCATAGCCTAGCCGGATCAGGCCATTGGTCATTACCAGCACGATGATCGCGCCCATCATGCCCTTGACCACCGAGCCGCGTCCACCGCCGAGCGAATTGCCGCCGACCACCGCCGCCGTCAGCGCCAGGATTTCGAGATTGAGACCTGTGCCTGGTCCGGCGCCCGAAAGCCGGCAGGCGATCAGGAAGCCAGCAATCGAGGCGCAGAGACCGGAAAATACATAGGTCATAAAGACGGTTTGCCGCACCTTGATGCCGGCATTGTGGGCCGACCGGCGTGAGCCGCCGACGGCGAGCACATGCCAGCCCGGCCGCGACCGCGTCAGCGCGATATGGGTGAGGATGGCGATGACGACCGCCGCGATCACCGGGATGGAAAAGCCATAGACGGTACTGTCACCGACAAAATCCCAGATGTCGGAGGAGGCCATCGAGGTCTGGATCGCTGCGCCATAGTTGACGACCAGGATATCGAAGATCGCACGGCCGATGATGAAGGTGACGAGCGTGGTGAGGAAGGCGCGCAGGCGCAGATAGCCGACGAGATAGCCGTTGATGGCGCCAAAGGCGACGCCGGTCGCCAGTGCCGCGATGAATGCCAGCCAGACGGGTTGGTCGAGAATCATGAACACGCCGACGGCGGCGAAGCACGAGAGCGCGAAGATCGAGCCGACGGACAGGTCGATGCCGCCGCCGAGCATGACGACAGTCAACCCGGTGACGACAATCGAGAATTCGCCGAGCTGGCGGGTCGATTCCTGCAGCGAATAGAGCTTGAAGAAGCCGGGGATGGCAGTGCCGAAGCTGGCAACGACAATCACCAGCGCGATGAACGGAATGGCATTGTCCGTCCAGCGCTTGGTGAGGATCTCGCCGATAAGATGATCGGGAATATTGTTGTATCGCCAGGCTTGCAGGCGTTCACGAAAGGACATCGGCCACCGCGTCATGCTGCTTGATTGGGTCGAGCGGGAGGATGCCCGCTCGACGAGTGGAGAGAGCCCCCTCATCCGACCCTTCGGGCCACCTTCTCCCCGAGGGGAGAAGAGGGCGTTTGCCGGACCGCATCAGCCAACCATTGGCGCAGAGGATGAGTGCAACAATATCGATGTTGCGATCCGGACGGGAAGGGTGCCGCTCGCTCCCTCTTCTCCCCTCGGGGAGAAGGTGGCCCGAAGGGTCGGATGAGGGGGCGAGCCGGATGCCAAGGCCTACTGCTTCGCTTCAGCCTGCAGCGCCTTCAGATCCCAGCAACTGTCGGGCCGGAGATTCTCCTTCGTCGTCGACTTCATCAGTGTGTAGATATAGGGCGAGGCTGTCGCGGGCTTCTGGCCGCTCTGCAGCAGGTATTTGATCACCGACACCATGTTGTTGGTTTCCTTGGCGAGTTCGGTCATGACAACCGCGCCATAGGTGCCATCGGCGATGCGATCGCAATCGGCAGTCTTCTCGCCGCCGCCGGTGGTCACCAGGAAGACCTTGCCTTGCAGCTTGGCGTCGCGGATCGCCGCCGAGGCACCGGTGGCGTCGCCATCCCAGAAATCGATAATGCCGCAGATGTCCGGATGCTGCTGCAGCATGGTCGTGGTCACGTTGCGCGAGGTGGTCGCATCCCAGTTGGAATCCGGCTTGGCGACGACCTGGAAATCTGGATGTTTCGCCAGCACTTCCATGATCCCGGCATATTGATACAGGCTGGTGGCGTTGACCTCATCGCCCTGCACGAGACCGATCTTCTTGGAGGAGTTCGGGCCGCAGCCCTTGACCACGGCTTCGGCTTCGAGACGGCCGAGTTCAGTCCAGTCGCCGCCGACATAGGCATCGGCCTTGAAGTTGGCCGGGTTGTCGATCAGGAGCACGAAAATGCCCTCCGACTGCGCCTTCTTCATCAGCTTGGAATAGGAGTTGAGGTCCGGCGACATGACGATCAGCACGTCAGGCTTGCTGTCCGACGAGATCACTTCGGTGATTGCCTGCGCGCCGGCCTCGACGCTCCAATTCGGATCGCGGGTTTCGAACTTGCCTCCGAAGGCGTTGACCTCGCGCTGGATGATCGCCGACCAGCCCTGGGCGAGGTCGAAGCCCATAGCCATCGGCACCATGACGATGCGCTTGCCCTTGAGCGCCGATGAATAGGCCGCCGGTGCCGGATCGTCAGCAGCCTTGGTCGAGACGGTGGCCGAGAGCGAAATGCCAAGCACGGCGGTCGCCGCCAATATGGTCTTCCAATAGTTCATGTCGGTCCTCTCCTTGTTGCGGTCCGGCCTCGGCCGGGTGCGATTGCTAGATGTCTCCCTGCTGCGCCGTCTGCTCGTCGCGCGGATTGAGCACGCCGTCCATGATGATCGCGGCCAGCAGGATCGTCGATTTGATCAGGTTCTGGTAGATCAGCGGAATATCGATAATGGTCATGGCATTGAGCATGATGCCGATCAGCGCCGCGCCGAACAGCACATTGCGGACGCTGCCTTTGCCGCCCGAAAGCCCGATGCCGCCGATGACAGCCACCAGGACGATGTCATAGAGCAGCGTCGAATTGACCACACGGGTGTTGATCGAATGCAGGCTCGCCGCCGTCAGCAGGCCGGCGAGAAAGGCGATCAGCGCCGAGATGACATAGCGCAGCACCAGCATCGGCCGCACCGGAATGCCGGCATTGCGCGCCGCAACCGGATTGTCGCCGGCATAATAGACATAGCGGCCCAATTTGGTGAAGCGCAGGAAGAGAAAGATCAGGAAGGCCAGCGCCAGCAAGATGAACACTTCGACGGGAATGTTGAAATAGCGCACGCCGCCGAACAGCTCGATCCAGTGCCCCGGCGGCACCGGCACTGCGTCCTGCGCGATCAGCTGCGAGCGGACATAGCCGAAGACGAAGGAACCGCTGGCGAGCGTCACGAAGATCGCCGGCACATCGGCATAGGCGACGAGAAAGCCATTCAGCAGGCCGATGAACAGCACGCCAGCCAGAACCGTCGGCAGGGCGATGGCATCGGCCGTGCCGTCATTGAGCAGCTGCAGGTACCAGGCCACCGACATGGCCATGATCGCCACGGCGGCGAGATCGATGCCGCGGCCGATAATGACGATCGCCATGCCGAGCGCCAAAATGCCGAGCACCGAGACCGAGCGGACGATGGCGACGATATTCTCCGAGGTGAAAAAGCCTGGCAGACCGATGGAGGCGGCAATGAAGATGATCACCGCGATGGCGAAGACGATCTTCTCCTGGCTCAGATTGCGGAGGTTCATCCACTGCATGCGACCGGCCCTGTCCCCAACGGCTCAACTGCAGCAAAAGGCGCGGAAACGCGCTTCGCGTCCATCGGCGAAATGGCGGAAAAACCAATGATCGCGTGCTGTTCCGGACAGTCTCTCGCTGCGTTACGCGAAAGTAAATGCCAGATTTACCTCTCTGTCAACAATTCTTCACGATTGACGAGAAGTGTTTTGTCTGTAAGTCTTTCTTCACGTGGGTCTAACTATGGGGGCAGGGGTGAGCCTGCGCGACCTCTTGCTGAAGAGCAGCCTTTCCCTGACGCCGTCAGAGGAAAAGATCGTGCAGGTGCTGCTTGCCGACTATCCGACGGCGGGGCTCGGCACAGCCACCGGGCTCGCCCGGCGCGCCGGCGTCAGCGATCCGACAGTGGTGCGGCTGGCGATGAAACTCGGCTTCCAGGGCTATCCGGATTTCCAGGCAAAACTTCTGGCCGAGGTCGAGGCGCGACTGCATTCTCCGCTTTTGATGATGGAGACCAAGCGTCACGGCGGGTCGGCGGAGGACGATGCCATCAATGCCTATCTGCATTCGGTCGCCGGCTGTATCGACAAGGCAATGCTGACGACGCCCGCGGCAACCTATGACCGCGCGGCGAAGCTGGTGACCGATAGCCGCCTGCCGTTGACGCTGCTCGGCGGCCGCTTCAGCCGGTATCTGGCCGGCATGCTGGCCGGCTATCTTGCGCAGCTCCGGCCCGGTGTCCGCGACCTCGGCCCCCTCTCGCCGCAGGCCTTCGACACACTCATCGACATGGACAAACGCGACGTGCTGGTCGTGTTCGACTATCGGCGCTATCAGAACGACATTGTCGCCTTCGCGCGACAGGCCGCTGCGCGTGGCACCCGCATTGTGCTGTTCACCGATCCCTGGCTGTCGCCGATCGCAGAGATTGCCGAAGTGACCATCACCAGCCCCGTCGAGGCCGCGTCACCCTATGACACTTTGGCGCCGGCGCTGGCGCAGTTGGAAGCCTTCGTCGCCCATATCCTTGCCGGCATGGACGAGGCGATGCGCAACCGCATCGAGACACTGGAGACGATCCGTCACGCCAATGCCGTGACGCTCGACCACGAGGCGATGGACAATATGACGGGAACCTCGATCCGCGATTTTCCCGGACCCAAGACCGTCAAAGGATGACACTATGACACCACCCCTGATGCGCCGCGACGCGCCTTATAGTCCCGGCGAGACAGCGCTGCTCCTGGTCGACATGCAGCGCATCTGGCTGGAGCCGGGGCTCGACCCGTCGCATCCCGAGCGCGGGCCAGAACACTATTTTTACAAAACCACGGCCTCGACCACCATTCCCAACAATGAGCGCCTGTTGGCTGCCGCCCGCGCCAGCGGCATCGAGGTGATGCACACGATCATCCAGAGCCTCACTGAAGATGGCCGCGACCGCTCGCTCGATCACAAGCTGACGCCGATCCATATCGCGCCGTCGCTGCCGGAGGGCCTGCCGCCCAATAATCTCGCCCCGGTCGGCGACGAGATCCTGATCCCCAAGACGTCGTCGGGCGTCTTCAACTCGACCAATATCGACTATCTCCTGAAGAATCTCGGCATCCGCTACCTGATCATCACCGGCATCATGACCGACCAATGCGTCGACATGGCGGTGCGCGATGCCGCCGATCGCGGCTATTACGTCACCTGCGTCTCGGACGCCTGCTGCGCCGCCTCTGGGGAACGGCATGAGGGAGCGCTGAAGGCGTTCGGCGGCTATTGCTGGGTTGCCGACACCGACACGGTGGTCGGCCGCATGCAGGCGATGAGCAGAGCGGCATGAGTGAGCTCTACGAACCGTTGACCGGCATCGTCACCACCGACATTTCCGCCGTGACCAGGGGCCGCTTCGTCTCCACAAGCCGGCTGGACAAGCTCAGCGAAACCGGCATCGGCTGGCTGCAGGCCAATGTGTCGCTGACGCCGTTCAATTCGATCGCCGATCCCAATCCCTGGGGTTCGTCGGGCGATCTTCGGCTGATCCCGGACCTGGACGCCCGCTTACGCACGGAAAAGACCGGTGCGGCGACCGCCTTCGACCTCGTACCCGGCAATCTGGTCGAGCTCGACGGCACGCCCTGGTCCTGCTGCACGCGCACGATGCTGCGCGATGCGCTGGCCGATCTCAAGGCTGAGACAGGGCTATCGCTATTGGCTGCCGTGGAGCAGGAATTCCAGGTTTTCGGCGCCAACCTGCCGCCCGCACATGTGCTCTCCTTCGAAGGACTGCGCCGGGCCGATCCGTTCGCGTCGCAATTGATGGCGGCGCTGACCGAAGCGGGCGTTTCGCCGGAAGTGATCATCGCCGAATTCGGCATCGACCAGTTCGAGGTGACGCATGCACCGGCCGACGCGCTGACGGCCGCCGATCGCGCCGTTGCGATCCGTGAAATCACCCGCGAGATCGCCCGGGTCCGTGGCTGGAAGGCAAGCTTCGCGCCCAAGACCGCGCCGGATTCGGTCGGCAATGGCGTGCATATCCATTTCAGCCTCATCGACAGCAAAGGTGAGCCGGCGACCTATGACAACGCCGGCCCGGCGGGCCTGTCCGCGGCGGCCGCTGCGTTCTGCGCCGGCGTAATCAAGCATCTGCCGGCGATGACGGTCCTGACGGCATCGAGCGTTTCTTCCTACTATCGCCTGAAGCCGCACAGCTGGAGCTCGTCCTATACTTGGCTGGGTGACAGGGACCGCGAGGCGACCTTGCGCATCTGCCCGACGGTGACAATCGGCGGCCGGAATCCGGTGAAGAGTTTCAACATCGAATACCGCGCCGCCGATGCGACGGCGAATCCCTATCTGGCGCTGGCGGCCATCGTCCGCGCTGGGCTGGACGGGTTGAAGCAAAAGCTGCCGCCGCCGCCGATCGTCTCGGGCGATCCTTCGATCATGAGCGAGTCAGAACGGGCGGAAAAAGGCCTGATCCGCCTGCCTGAAAGCCTGCCTGCCGCACTCGACGCGCTGAAAGCCGATGCCACCGTCCGCGGTTGGTTCGCGCCGCTCTTCCTTGAAAGTTTTGTCGGGGTAAAGTCGGAGGAGATGAAGGCGCTGGCCGGACTCGACGATGCCGCGATCTGCGAACGCTACCGGGAAGTCTATTGACGATGACCGCGCCGCTCAACGGGTCGGACTGGCCGCCGGCGGTCACGATGCTCAACGAGGCCGGCGCCTCGGATATCGTGCTGATCTGCGAGCACGCCTCCAATCATATCCCGATCGAATATGACGGACTCGGCCTGCCGCCGGAGGAACTCTGTCGTCATATTGCCTGGGATATCGGGGCGGAGGCCGTGGCGCGAACGCTTTCGCAGCGGCTGGATGCGATCTGCTTTCTCGGTACCTATTCTCGCATGCTGATCGACCTCAACCGGCCGCTCGACAGCCCGACCAGCATTCCCGTGCGCTCGGAAGCGACCGATATTCCAGGCAATGAGGCTTTGCCGTCGGCGGAGAGACGGCGCCGGATCGATCGAATCTTTGCACCTTTTCACGCACGCGTGCAGGCGCATCTTGACGAGCGGGACAGGCTCGGGCGGGCCACACGGATCGTCACCATCCATTCCTTCACACCGGTTTTCTTTGGAAAGGCTAGGCCGTGGCACGCGGGCGTTCTGTTCGACAAATCAAGAGGATTTGCGGAGGAGACAATCAACCGGCTCAGCCAGGACCGCTCGCTGATCGTTGGCGCCAACGAGCCTTATACGGTCGACAGAGCGGGAGACTATGCCGTGCCGGTGCATGGCGACGATCGCGGCTATCCGGCAATCCTCATCGAAATCCGCCAGGACCTGGTGCGCGACGAAACGGGAATCGCCGAATGGGCCGAGCGCCTCGCCATGGCCCTGGCATAACGCGACTGTCAGAGAGCCGCGTCGCTGACATGGCGCCGGAGATTGCTCGGCGTGAACCCGACGCGCTCCTTGAAGAAACGCGTAAAGCTTGAAGGCGCCGCGAAGCCGAGATTGGTGGAGATCTGCCCAAGCGGTTGGCCGGAAACGGCAAGCATGCGGATCGCCTCCTCGATCACCAGACTGTCGACGAACATGTTTGGCGCCACGCCGACCGAGTTGCGGAACTGTTCGAAGAAGCGCGAGCGTGACAGGCCGACATCGCGGGCGATGGAGCGAAAGTCATTGTGCAGCTGCGGCGCCTCGCGCAGCAGCTGGACGGCATTCTTGATGCGGTAATCGGCACTGCGGCGCATTTCCACCGGCAGCCGCACCGGCGCGGTGCATTCCTGGATCAGGTCGAGCAGCAGGGCCTCGAATGCCACATGGTCCGAGCGGCCGCCCTCGATCATGTCGCGCACCGCGTCGACCAAGCTGCGCACATGCGGCAATATCGGCGCCGTCACGATCTCGAAACTCCGCTGCCAGCCGCCACCGAGATGCTGCGACAGCCAGGCGGGCTCGATATAGAGCGCCAGCATGCGCGTGGCGCTGTCGCCATCCGGCTTGATGTCGCAATGTTCCTGCCAGGGATTGATCAGGATGCAGGTGTCGTCGTCGAGCCGCACCGTCCGGCCCTCGACATTCATCATCCGGTCGTCACCGGAAATCTTGAATAAGAGATGCACATGCGGATGGGCATGATTGCCGACCGGTTCGACGATCTCGAAATAGGTGACACGCCCGAACGGGCCGTTGAGGGCGGCCAGGATACCCGTCATTTCTCCTCCTCCACGGCAGCAGGCCCGCTCCCACGGATGCCCTTCGTGCCGTTGCGATGCCATCTGTCGGGAGGCATCGACAGCATAGTAGCGCAATCCGCGGAAAAATGAACCATTCTATGCCGCACCGGCTTCTGCCTTGATGAGATCGGCGATCCGCTCGGCCATCATGATCGTCGGTGTATTGGTGTTGGCGCGCGGGATCGAAGGCATCAGCGAGGCATCGCAGATGCGCAGGCCTGCAATGCCCCTTACATGGCCCGCACCATCGGTCACCGCCATCTTGTCATCGGCGCCGCCCATGCGGCACGTGCCCGAAGCATGCCACACACCACCGACGGCGGCTTTGAGCATGGTCTTGAGCCCCTGATCGTCGGCGACCACCGAGGCGAGATCGAGACCGCTGGTCACGGCTGTGCGCAAGAGCCAGGCGCGCGCCGGGCCGGCCGCATCCATCATCGCCGAGAACAGGCCACGCTTGAGCATGTTCATCGTGCCGTCGGCCGCAATCGCCGCCACGCGGGCGGAATAGGCGGTCGGGAAAGCCGGGCCGGAAACGCCGTGGTCCTGCAGGTCAAGCAATGCCTTGGCGCCTGTGCGGAAGCCATAAGCGAGGCGTGTCAGGTCGCGCTCATCCGACAGCATGCGGAAATCTACCTCCGGCTCGTGGCGCGACGTCTTGCCCGAGAGCCGCACCTGACCGCGTGAAAACGGCTTGTTGAGCCAGATGAACAGCGTGCCGATGCGGCTGCCGATCGAATGCCAGCCGGAGCGGGCGATCATCGCCGCATGCATGTCGCCTGCGGGTGCATTCGGAATGTCGGAGGTAAAGCGCAGGATGGCGTGGTCGTGGTGTTCGTCGAGATCGGCGAGGCGGAGATTGGGCGGCAGGTAGCAGCTGACAGCCGTCGACGGATGCTCCATCAGGTTGGCGCCGATGCCCGGCAGGTCGAGGATGGACGGAATACCCATGTCCGAGAGATGTGCCGCCGGGCCGATGCCGCTGCGCATAAGCAGTGTCGGCGTATGTAGCGCACCGGTCGAGAGAATGGTCTCGCGGCCCGTCACGGTCCGTTCCGTGCCGCCATTCGACAGCATGATCACTGCGCCTGTCACACGGCCATTGTCGATCACCAGCCGCTCGGCGGTGTGGTCGGTGATGATTTCAAGATTGGCGCGTTTGCGGACATCGTCGGTGAGATAAGCAAGCGAAGTGGGGATACGGTGGCCACTGTCGTCGACGGCGATGGCGCCGACGAAGATGCCGTCCTCCCAGACGCCGTTCTGGTCGGCGTGGCGCTTGTAGCCCTGCCGTTCGAAGGCGCCACAGACGTTTTTGACGAAGGGCGACATGCGCTGGTCGGAAATCCGCCGGATGGGAATTGGCCCGACCGTGCCGTGATATTTGTTGTCGCCGCCGAAATCGACATCGCGTTCGAGCTTGCGGAAATAGGGAAGGGCGGCCTCGAAAGACCAGCCTTCGGCGCCCATTTCGCCCCATTCGTCATAGTCGGAAGGCGCGCCGCGATTGGCGACCATGGCATTGACCGAAGAGCCGCCACCGAGCACCCGTCCCTGTTCGTAGCGCCGCTTGGCGCGGGAAACACCATCGGAAGGGGTGGCGAAATAGGCCTGCAATTCCGGCCAGATATTGTTGGGATCGAGATAGGCGCGGCCGGGATAGCGGCTGCGGACATGCGCCGGCATCGTCTCGCGCGTCAGGTTGCGCCCTGCTTCCACCAGGAGCACCCTCGTCTTCGGATCTTCCGTCAGCCGCGCGGCGAGCACACATCCGGCCGAACCGCCCCCCAGGATCAGATAGTCCGCCGCTGCCTCCATAGTCCCACTCCCGGTCTTTTGCTTTGACCGGTAGTCTAAGGAAAGCGCTCAGCGGGGCGACCGGTGCAATTAACCGGGCGTCCAATTTTTTCAGAATGGAAGGCGTTCAGCCGGTTTCCGCTCGCACGCCGACGAGGCGATTGCGGCCGGCCAGCCAGCCGTTGATGCCCGCGCCAAGCCCGAGCAGGACGAACAGCACTGCGCTCCAGCTGAAGGAGCCGGTCCAGCCGCGGATCAGGCCGACGATCAGCGGTCCGAGCGCGGCGAGCAGGTAGCCGACGCATTGCGCCATGCCGGAAAGATGCGCCGCGACATGCGAATCGGGCGAACGCAGCACAATAACCATCAGTGCCACGGCAATCAGCCCGCCCTGGCCGATGCCCGACAGCACCGCCCAAACCCAGACGGTCGACAGCGGCGCAAACAGGAAGCCCAGCAGGGCGGTAACGGAGACCACGATCAGCGCTACATTGACCAGCCTCTGATCCCTACCGCGCACGGCAAGATGTGGCAGCAGCAGGCAGGACGCCGCCTGCACCATCACCGAAAGCGACACGATGCCGCCGGCTGCGACGCCGTCGAGCCCGCGCTCACGCAGGATCGGCACCAGCCAGCCGAAGACGCAATAGGCCAGCGCCGACTGCAGTCCCATGAACAGCGTCACATTCCAGGCCAACCGATCCCGCCACAGGCCTGCAACACGCACACGCGGCCGGCTGGCGGCACTGCCGCCGGTCAGGACCTGCGGCAACCACATGAGGCTGACGACCAGCGCCGGCACCGCCCACACAGCCAGAGCTGCCTGCAGCGAGCCGCCGAAAGCACGCTCGGCCGGCAGGGTCAAACCCGCTGCACCGGCAGCACCGGCGCAAAGCGCCATCGTATAGAGGCCCGTCATCAGCGCGGCACGATCGGGGAAATCGCGCTTGACGAGACCCGGCAGCAGCACATTGCCGATGGCGATGCAGGCGCCGGCCAGCGCGGTGCCCAAAAACAGCATCGGCACCGAGGCGATGCCGCGCAAAGCCACACCGAGCGTCAGCAGAAAGAGCATGCCAAGCAGCGTCCGCTCTGCACCGATCTTCTGCGCCAGCTTTGGCGCAAGTGGCGAGAAGGCACCCATGCAGAACACCGGCAATGTCGTCAGCACGCTGGTGCCGATGCTGCCGAGGCCAAACTCACTGCGGATTTCCGGCAGCAGCGAAGACGCGCTGGAAAACAGCGGCCGAAGATTGAAGGCGATCAGCACGAGGCTGACGCCAAGAATCACCCGGCTTGCGGCGGTTTGCTTAGCCGGCGGCGTGGCAGGCGGAGCAGCGGCCTCGTCGTCGATCAGCAATTCTTCGACGGGCTCATGGGGCTGGACATGGCTATTCATGAAAGAATCATCCGTTCGAGAGCGGCAATAACGGGCGCCATGAAGCCGCGCACCGCGGTATCGGCTTTTTCGGGATCGCCGCTTTCGATGGCATCGACAATGGCAATATGCGCCTGCATATCCGGCTCTGGAATGTCACCACCGAGCGTCGAGGCGATCGTCTCGGTGATCGAGGCGGAGAAGAAATCGTAGATCGCCACCATCGCCTGGTTGCCCGAGGCGGCAATCACTGCCTTGTGGAAGGCGAGATCACGCTCAATGAAGCCGGCTTTGTCCTCCCCCTGGAAATTGCCGCGCTTTTCCAGCAGCATGCGGAGGCCAACGATCGTTTCGGGCGTCCGCCGCAGCGCCGCCAACCGGGCGCCTTCGACATCCAGTGCCGCGCGCGCCTCGAAGAGATCTCGCAGGCCGGCGCGGCGCGCCATGGTCATCGTGCCTGCCGTATCCGTCGTCGACAGGACATAGGTGCCGGAGCCCTGCCGGGTTTCTAGATAGCCTTGCGAGACCAGCACGCGCACGGCCTCGCGGATCGTGCCGCGGCTGACGGAGAGCATGTTGGAAAGCGTCGCTTCGTTGGGCAACTTCTCGCCGATGCCCCAGCGCTTGGCGAGGATTTCCTGGCGGATGGCGATAGAAGCGGTTTCGGCGAGATTGGTTCGATTGACGGGTTGCATGGTTTTCTTCAATGATCAAGTCATCTGATGACTTGATCATTGCCAAAGATGCATACTGCTGTCAATCTCCCTTCGTCCATCCGCTACGGGCTATCGCGCCCGGCGGTTTGTCGTTATTTCTGTTCGGTACGTGGAGTCGATGCCAGCAAATCGGCCTGTCGGCCGTGGCAGGCAGGTCCCATAACGAAAGGTCCAACATGGCCAGCTACACTGCCACCATCCTTTGGGAGCGGACGCCGGGCGAGGTGTTCAGCGACAATCGCTACAGCCGCGGCCATACCTGGTCTTTCGACGGCGGCGTTAGTTTCCGGGCTTCCTCTTCACCGCATGTCGTGCCACGCTTTTCCGATCCTTCCGGCGTCGATCCGGAAGAGGCGTTCATTGCCAGCCTGTCCTCCTGCCATATGCTGACCTTCCTCTACCTCGCCGCCAAGCGCGGCCTGGTCATCAACAGCTATGAGGACATTGCCGAAGGACGAATGGCGAAAAACGAGAATGGCCGCTTCTGGGTCAGTGAAGTGACGCTCCGGCCGCGCATTGCCTGGGAAGGCAGTGCGCCGGACACGGAAACCACCTCGGAACTGCATCACCTGGCGCACGAGGAATGCTTCATCGCCAATTCCGTCCGCACCGATATTCGCTGCGAACCGCGCGAATAGGACGCGGTAAGCCATGAGGTCGGCCGGCTTGGGACCGCGTGCAGAAAGGGCGAAGTCCGACACCGAGCCGACGGCGTGTCACTGTCCAAAACGCAATGGGTTTGACCGGACTCCGGCAGTCTAGCGACCAAACGCGCGGTTGAAGGCAGCAAGGACCATATTGCTCAGTTGGGCGTGGATTTCATGCCGAGTCCGGCCTCCGCCATCCATACAAATCGGATCACCGATCTTTCCGGATTCGGCCATCTCGGCCGCACCTGGCTTGCACTCGGCGAACATACTGAAATGGCTTGCATCTTCGATCGTAGAATATGCGGCCTGTGGGATGACTTTCACAATCTTCGAAGCGTCCACAGTCAGGGGGATTTTCCCCAGCTGGCCGAGATTCACCACGTCGACGGGAATCGAAATCTCGGAAAAATCCTTGAACTCAAAGACGTCGACAGGCGCGGGATCGATTGCCATGGCAAACCGGATGCGCTTATCCCTGTAGTCACGGCCGGCTGATCGAAAATCCATTGCATGCAGATCAACCCCACTTTGCCTGACCCATGCACAAAGAGATGCATTGCGCGCGTCCGTGTCGCAATAGCTTGCCAAACGTTGTGGGTCTATGCGAGCGCCCGCGATCATCAGCGCGGTGCTGCCGCCCATGGAAAGCCCGAGAACACCAACTTCGTCGGAATCCAGGTCCTCCTGAAAGAAAGAGGCGCTTTCCATCGCATTCAGGGTCTCGGTGATATCCGTAGGCCTCAGCCAAAGCTTCATCGTTTCCGCAGCAGATCGGTGTGCACCGCCATTTCCGGGATGGGTGGGCGCCGCGACAATGAAGCCCTGTTTCGCCAATGGTATTGCAATCCAGCTTAGCGCCTGCGCGTTTCCCGCCAAGCCTGCACCGTGAGAGAGCAGAACGAGCGGGAATTTTCCATCTGCTATCGGGGCATCGCGCATGGCAGGAGTCCCCTTGAAAAACACGCTCTCACCAAGCGTGACGGACTTTCCACCTGGTTTAGCCGGGTACCAAACTGTCACGTCGAGATCGACGCCCCGCTCTTTCGACGGAGCCGCGATCTGATGCACACCCACATTTTCGCCGGCGCTGGCAGTCTGTTGCGCAATCAACATGGAAAGCGCCATGGCCCCCAATATGGTCCTGACTTTCATCAAAAGCTTCATTGTTTCCCTCAATAATGTGACCGAAACGATCAGCCGCGTTTGCGGCTGCTTTCCGGCGTTCATCTGAGGAAGAACGGTGTGGGAACTCGACCTGAATCATGATCTAGGTCGTTCTCGATCGTGATCGCGGCCATCGTGGTGCCGACCCCCAACCGTGTGTGCGCCCGTGATTTTTGTCCCCCTGCCTTTCGTCGTTGCCCTTCTGCTTCTAATCCTGCTCGGAGCGCTGCTGCGAAACTCCGATCTGCAGAAAGAAAATCGTCCGTTCCTTGTGCTCATCGGCCTGACCGTGTTGCAATCGGTCGCCGTTGGCTTGCGATGGGGTTATGGCTTTGTGGAACTGCATTATGTCCTTCCCGTTCTCGCTGCCTGCCTTCCTCCGCTTGTCCTGGCCAGCTTCCGCAAGCTGATCCATCAGGGTGGGCCGGATCGACAGGTTGCCATTTGGGTGCACACCCTTCCACCCTTCATCATCATCGCCCTGCTCGTCGTGATGCCACAATTCATCGACGTTACGCTGATGGCTGTGTTCATCGGTTACGCCGTCGCCCTGCTCAGGCTTGGCCGGTGGGGACCCGACGGCCTGGATGAGGCCAGGTTTGAAAGCGCCATTGCCGCACATCGGGCGCTTATCATTGCCGCTGTATCACTATGCCTGTCGGCTTCGTTCGATCTCGCGGTTTATCTCGATTTCGCGTGGAGCCGAGGACACAACGCCATCCTTATCGTCAGCAATGCGAACCTGCTTGGATTGCTCCTCCTCGGCCTGACAGCGATCGTGGCCGCGCAGGCGAAGGCGCTTCCGGAACCTGCCACGCAAGGCGACCTTTCTCTTTCGGAGACCGGGCGGGATCGTGGGGTGCTGGACAGCTTGGATCTCCTGCTGAACGAGCAGAAGTTATTTCTCGACGACAACCTGACGCTCGCTCGGCTGGCACGACGCTCCGGCATCCCAGCCAGGCAGATATCCGGTGCAGTCAACAGGCTCGCCGGCAAAAATGTCTCGCAATATATCAACGATTTCCGCATCGCCGAAGCGTGCCGGCTGCTGCAGACGAGCAGCTCGGTCACTGCCGCCATGTTTGAATCCGGCTTTCAGACCAAATCGAACTTCAACCGGGAATTTCGAAGGGTGACATCTCTTAGTCCAACCGAATGGCTCGAGAAAAATCGTATGGCCTGATCATCGGGCGACAGGAACTCGGCGACGCGCGAGCCGGTCAGGTTTTCAGCGACCGCTCGAAATCATGCGCCAAGCCCAGCAGCATGGCCTCGCTCCACAGCCGGCTGACGAAGATCAAGCTGAACGGCTCGCCCGTCGCCAGATGTCCTGCAGGCACGGTTACGCCCGGCAGACCGGCGATATTGATCTCTGCGACGGTTGTCTCGCGTATGCTGATGCCGGCGCCGCGCTCGGGCAGCGGATCGGCGGCCTGCGGAAAAATCAGGGCGTCGAGCGCGTGGCGATCCATCACCGAGTTGAATATGGCGAGATGGGCTTGCCGAGCCTCATAGAAGCTTGTCAGTGGCGGTGGTTTTGACGGGTTGGCCATGCAGGCCTGGAGTTCGTCGAATCCGGATAAATAATTCAACACGCCGGACGGCGCGAAAGGATCCTCGGCCTTGGTCGCTTGGCAGAATTCTGCAAAATTTTTGATCGCAGCCTTCGGCCCGAGCGATGCCAGCCAGACGCCGAGGTCATAGGGCAGGCTCTCCATGCCGCGTATGTCATACTCGTCGCCACCTGGTGTGATCCTGGCGAGATCGGCAAAGCCATTGCGGGCAAAAGGGTCTGCAACGAGTTCGACACCCCAGGCTTTCAGCAGAACCTGCATTCTCTCATAAGCATCGGCAACACCGGGTGCCAGCGGCTGACCGCGCCAGCTGCCGGAAACCTTGCGCCAGCCGGGGCCGTAAAGGCCAAGTCGCTTGCCGGCAAGGAGATGCCGGTCGAGCTGGGCCGCATAGCCGCCGGCCGGCTTCGTGCCGACGCCTGCGACAGTCTTCTGATCGTTGGATGAATAGCCGGCGAGCACATCGAGTGCGATCGCCGCGTCGCGCACCGTCCGCGCGATCGGTCCCATCACATCGAGCGTCGAGGCGCCGAGCGGCATGACGCCGGCATTGGAAACCAGGCCGAAGGTCGGCTTGACGCCCACCAGGCCATGCGCCGCAGCCGGGTTCTGGATCGAGCCGCCGGTTTCCTCGGCAAGGCCGATCACCACCATGCCGCTCGCGACCGCTGAGGCCGAACCAGCACTTGAACCGCCCGGTACCAGCGCATTGTTGATCGCATTCAAGGTCGGGCCAGCCCAACTGTCGTCGGCATGGGTGCCAGTGGCCGACAGTACCGGCACATTGGTCTTGCCGAGCAGCACGGCGCCGGCGGTGCGCATCCGCGCCACGACATCGCTATCCTGCTCCGGGATCAGGTCGATGCCGCCGGCCTTGCTCGACAGGAGCCGCCAGCCGCCGGTGGTGGGGAAGCCGGCAACATTCATCGTGTCCTTGGCGACGAAGGGAATGCCGGCGAGCGGGCCGAGTGTTTCGCCTGCGGCCAGGCGGCGGTCGATCTCGCGCGCTTCGTCGAGCGCATGGTCGTTGAGAAAGATGATGGCGTTGAGATGCGGATTGCGCTCGGCGATGCGGGCAAGGCAGGCGCGAGTCAGGTCCTCGGCGGTGAGTGTGCCGGAAGCGAAGTCGGCTTGCGCCGCGTCTACTGTGAGCCGGTCGAGATCGATAGGCATGGATCAGGCCGCCTCATTCACGGCGACGGGTTTGCCCAGCACCATGCCGGCGGCGCGCAGGCCAATCATCATCGACGGCGCATTGGTATTGCCGCCGATCAGCGTCGGCATGATCGAGGCATCGGCGACGCGCAGGTTCTGCAGGCCGCGCACAAGCAGTGTCGACGGATCGGTCACCGCCATCACATCCGTGCCCATCTTGCAGGTGCCGACGGGATGGAAGACGGTCAGCGCCTCGGCGCGCAGATAGGCGAGGATGTCGTCATCGCTTCGCACATTCGGTCCCGGCAGCATTTCCGGGCCGCGCAGGTCGTCGAAAGCCTTGTCGGCAAAGATCGAACGGGCGAACTTGATGCCTTCGACCAGCGTCAGCGCATCCTGCTCCTCCGAGAAGAACCGGTGGTCTATCTCCAGCACATTACTCCGCTTGAGCCGGATCTCGCCGATGCTTTTCGGCCGCAGCACGCAGGTATGCACCGCGTAGCCGTGTCCATATTCGATCAGCCGGCCGCGATGGCTGCGATAGCCAGGCACGAAATGGAACTGGATATCCGCCGGACCGTCGCCGGCATATTTCGTCCTGGCGAAACCGCCGGCCTCGACATAGTTGGTGGTCAGCATGCCGCGGCGGGCGCCGAAATATTTGAGAGGCGCCGCAAGCATCGCCGGCAGGTTTTGCGCCGAGAGCCCGAGCGTGCGGCGGCTCGACGAACGCACGGTGATCATGCCGTCGACATGGTCGCGCAGGTTCTTACCGACGCCCGGCAGGTCGACCTGTGGCGCGACGCCATTGCTGGAAAGCTCGCCGGCTGGGCCAATGCCCGAGGCGAGTAGCACGTGCGGCGAACCGATAGCGCCCGCTGACAGGACGACCTCGCCGCGGCAGCCGATCACTTCTTCCGCGCCGTTGCGGCGCACGCGCACGCCGGTGACTTTGCGGCCGTCAAGAATCAGCGACAACACTTCGGTCTCGGTGAGCGTCGTCAGGTTCCCGCGGCCTAGCACCGGCTTGACGAAGGCGGTATGGGCCGAGAAGCGCTGGCCCCTGTCCTGGGTGACGTTGTAGATACCGACGCCATACTGGCTTTCGGCGTTGAAATCGCGATTGTCAGGCAAGCCGACATGTTTGCCGGCTTCGACGAACACATTCGATACTTCGTTCGGGTCACGCGGATTGTCGACCAGCAGTTCGCCGGAGACGCCGTGATAAGCGGGGTCTTGCCCCAGCAGATTATGCTCGAAACTTTTGAATACCGGCAGCACGTCGGCATAGGACCAGCCGGCGCAGCCGAGCGCGGCCCATTCGTCATAGTCCTCGCGGGCACCGCGAATATAGATCATCGAATTGATGATGCTCGATCCGCCCAGCCCCTTGCCGCGATTGACGGGAATGCGGCGATTGTTGAGCTGCGGCTGCGGCACGCCGACAAAGGAATAATCGTAGCGCTTGCTGCCGTAAAGCGACAGGATGCCGGCCGGCACCCTGACACGCAGGCTGGCATCGCTGCCGCCACCCTCGATCAGGCAGACAGTCTTGCCCGGATCGCCGCTGAGGCGGTTGACAACAGCGCAGCCGGCAGAGCCCGCGCCGATGACGATATAGTCGAACGCAAGTTCACTCATGGCACTCTCCACGGATGTCGCCGGGCGGCTGCCCGTCAGTGAACGTCGTCCTCGTCGTTTTTGAGCAGACCGAGGATCTCACGCTTCATGGCGATGAATTCCGGCTCCAGCACCAGGTCAAAGCTGCGCGGCCGGGCGAAATTCACCTTGATCTCCTTCTTGATCAGTCCCGGGCGGCCGGACATGACCAGCACCCGGTCGCCAAGCAGGATGGCTTCCTCGATGTCATGGGTGACGAACAGCACCGTCTTCATCGAATGTTCCCAGACTCTCAGCAAGAGCGTCTGCATCGAATGCCGTGTCTGGCTGTCGAGCGCACCGAACGGCTCGTCCATCAGCAGCACTTCCGGGTCGTTTGCCAGCGCGCGGGCGATCGCTACGCGCTGCTTCATGCCGCCGGAAAGCTGCGACGGATAATGATTGGAGAATTTCGACAGGCCGACCTCGGCGAGATAGTGATCGACGATCTCCCTGCGCTCGCGCGCCGGCAACCCTTTGCGCTTGGGGCCGTATTCGACGTTCTGCGACACGGTCAGCCAGGGAAACAGCGTGTAGGACTGGAACACCATGCCCCGGTCGGCACCCGGTTCGCTGATCGGCCTGGGGCCGACGCGGATCGCGCCGCCGGTGCGGTCTTCGAGCCCGGCAATCAGGTAGAGCAGGCTCGATTTGCCGCAGCCGGAGGGGCCGACGATGACGCAGAATTCGTTCTTCTCGACATGCAGCGACAGTCCGCTCAGCGCGAGCACCGATCCTTTACCGGCGCCGTAGCGCAGTTCGACTTGATCGACGGAGATGTCGGAACTGTTATGATCCAATTTCGTGGCAGCCATCGTCTATTCCTAGTTCGCCCACGGAGCGGCGAGGCGGCGTATAAGCCGGAAAACCTGGTCGGTGGCGACGCCGAGAATGCCGATCGAAGCAACGGCCATGAAGATGACGTCGACCTGGAAGCCGCGCAATGCCTTCATCGAGATATAGCCGAGGCCGGCACTCGCTGCGACCAGTTCCGCTGCGACCACGTAGGTCCAGGCCCAACCCATGGTCACCCTGAGAATGTCGAGGATATTGGGCAGTGTGGCCGGCAGGACAATGTGAAACACCGTATCCTTGCGTCGTGTACCCAGCGTATAGGCCGCGTTGACCAGATCGCGTGGGACCGAGCGTCCCGCATCGGCGAACATCACTACCTGCTGGAAGAATGTGCCGAAGAAGATGACCGCGATCCGTTCCCAGATGCCGATGCCGATCCAGAGAATGAAGAGCGGGATAAGCGACGTGACCGGCAGGTAGCGGATGAAATTCACCAGGGGATCAAGCGTGGCTTGCACCACACGGTATGTTCCCATGAACAGGCCAAGCGGCACAGCGATAATGCTGGATATGACGAACCCGATCATCACGACTTCGATGCTAGCGCTGACATGTTCCCAGAGGGAACCATCCGAAGCCATGGCGAATGTTCTTTCCACCACGATGTCCGGACGTGGCAGGAAGATGCTTGGAACCAAGCCGGAATAGGTCACAAGGAACCAGACGGCGATCACGACGATCCAGATCACGATCGGCAGGCCGATTGTCAGGCCCCGCGGAATCTCTCGAAACGGCGTCGCAATGTCTTTTGAAAACGGTTTTTTACTCACAGGGAGGCGCTCCGTTTGCCCACGGACTGTCGGGGACCGGGACGGCGGACCGTCCCGGTAAACGGAGGTGTCACTTCAGGCCGAGATAGCTCGTATCGACGACGTCGTCATACTTGACGTCCATCTTCAGCTTGGAAAGCGCACCCCAGACTTCCTTGCCAAGCACGACGAGCTTGCCAGATTCGCCGTTGGCGCCGTCCTTGAAGAATTCCTTGTTGCGCGGTTCGCCATAAAAATTCACGCCGGCAGCCGAGGAAGCGAAATCCTTCGGGTCGGTCAGCCAGCCGCCGACGCCCTTGGCCATGATCTTGTAGGCGTCGTCCTGGTTGGTTTTGATATATTCATTGGCCTTGTAGAGGCCATAGACCAGCGCCTCGACATCTTTCGGATTGTTCTTGATATAGTCGCAGCGCAACGACACGACGTCGACGATGATGCCCGGCGTCTTAGAAGAATCCATCAGCACTTTGCCCTTGTTGGCCTTCTTGGCCAGCGTCAGGTGCGGTTCCCAGGTGACGGCGACGGGGATGCGGTCGGCCATGAAGGCCGCGGCGGCATCGTCGGCGGTCATGTTGGTGATCTTGACGTCCTTTTCGGACATGCCGTTCTGCTTCAAGAGGATGTCGAACCAGAACTGCGAGGTGGAGCCTTCGTTGATACCGACTTCCAGGCCCTTGAGATCCTTGAGGGAATTGGCCGTAGACGGGGCCAGCATGCCGTCGCCGCCATGGCTGTCGTCGAGCGCATAGACGGACTTGAAGCAGAATTCCGGCGAGCGGTATTTCAGGATTTCGTCGATCGTGCCGGCATCTCCGTCCATCTGGCCGGCGGCGACCGCGGCTTCCGCGATCGCATTGTCCTCGACGATCTGCAGGTCGATATCGAGGCCCTTTTCCTTGAAGTAGCCGAGATCGCGGGCGAGGAAGAGCGGGCCGTAACCGACCCAGGTGGTCATGCCGAGCTTCATCGTGCCGGCATGCGCGGCCGAGAAGGCGGTGAGAGCGACGCCAGCCGCAAGAGCGAGCTTGGCGAGACGCGAAGCGAGATTGGTCATGTACGTTCCCTCTGTTTTGCCTAAGGCTTGCCGTGTCAAAGCTGGCGTCTGCCCGATCTGCCTCCCAGTCAACATCAGGTCGCCGTCGAACTTCGCCGGATGTCGCAACAAAGCACTAATCCCGGCCGGTCAAAACAAGAATTTTTAGTAATCCTGATTAGGAAATTCCGAAGCATCAGGTCGGCTTGACCCAAGTTCCGCAAAATCGATCAGCTCAACGCTTCTTCTGGCCCATGGCAGGTGCCACCATGCCGGGGATATAGGCCTCCGAGATGAAGGACCGTGCATGGCCGGCAAAAGCCGTCAGCAGCCGTGATTTCTTGATCTGCTTCAACGTCGCAAGCCCGATCGTCATCGGCCGGTGCTCGCCGGAAAGGCGCACGCGCACCACCCGGCGGCCATCCAGTGCGACGTCGGAACGCGGTGTGACATTGGCCAGCGTGTAGCCATAGCCATTGGCGACCATGGTGCGGATCACGTCGGGATGGGCGATGCGGAAGGCGATGTTGGGTTGCAGGCCTTCCTTCATGAAGATTGCCAAAAAGTATTCGGCGCTAAGCGGCAAGTCGAGCAGGATCAGCGGTTCCTTCACCAATTCCTCCAGCGTCACCGCCGAATTGCGCGCCAGCGGATGGCTCTCGCCGACCACGGCATGTACCGGCAGATCCACCAACGGCGTGAATTCGATATCGGTCGGGATCTGCAGGTCATAGGAGATGGCGACATCGATCATTGCCTTGTGCAGACCGGAGAGCAGCGTTTCCTGATGGTCGGCATGCGGGCGGATGGAAGCATTCGGGAAGCCGGATTTGAACGACAGCGCCAGTTCCGGCAGGATCATCGGCGCCAGCGTCGTCAGGCAGCCGACATTGAGCTGGCCGCGCACTTCGTCACTGGCCTCGGATGCCACGGCATAGAGCGATTCCGCCTGCTCGATCAGCCRCTTGGCCTCGATCAGCATGATCCGCCCGGCCGGCGTCAGCGACAGGCCCTGCGCATGGTGGCGGACGAAAAGCTGGACATCCAGCTCCTGTTCGAGCTGCGAGATGGCCGTCGAGATCGACGGCTGCGAAATATTGATGCGCTCCGACGCCTGGGTGATGCTGCCGGTCTCGCCGGCGGCAATGAAATATTCGAGTTGGCGGAGGGTGAAGCGCATGGCGGCCGAATGGTTGGTGGCAAATGACGAGGGTCAGTAGTGAGTCGTCGGCCGTGCGTAGTCAATAGGAAGGCGCCGGACGAAGGCCATCATGCCTTTCGCCACCCCTACCTCGAAATATCCAAAGCAAGACTGAAATAAATCATTATTTCTCGAACCAGCGGTGTCGACTAACAATTTTTTGCCCTGCTGGTCTGCGGTTGGCCCCGCTGCTTTGCGGTTGGATGTCTCAAAAAAGGAGCCGGTGCATGACGGTTGAAAAAGTCGACACGCTCGTGGTCGGTGGCGGCCAGGCAGGGCTGGCGGCCAGCGAACATCTGACCAACAACAAGGTCCCGCATCTGGTGATCGAGCGGCACCGTATTGCCGAACGCTGGCGCAGCGAACGCTGGGATTCGCTGGTGGCGAACGGCCCGGCCTGGCATGATAGATTTCCGACCATGGCCTTTGATGGGCTTGATCCCGACAGCTTTGCCGCGCGTGACCAGATCGTCGACTATTTTGTCGCCTATGCGGAAAAGATGGCTGTGCCGATCCGCTGCGGCGTGGAGGTCACGGCACTTCATGAAATCGGCGACGGTTCGGGTTTTCGCGTTGAAACCAATCAGGGCACCATCGAAGCAAAGAATGTCATAGCGGCCACCGGACCGTTTCAAAAGCCGGTGATCCCAGCGATCTTGCCGGCTGACAGCGGCATCGTCCAGCTGCATTCTTCCGCCTATCGCAATCCCGGGCAATTGCCTGCGGGCGCCTGCCTGGTGATCGGCGCCGGCTCTTCCGGGGTACAGATCGCCGATGAACTGGTGAGGTCAGGTCGGACGGTCTATCTGTCGGTCGGTCCACACAACCGGCCTCCGCGGCGTTATCGCGGGCGTGATTTCGTCTGGTGGCTCGGCGCCCTGGGGCTCTGGGACGTCAAGACCAACGATCCAGCGCTGGAGCATGTGACAATCGCCGTGAGCGGTGCGCATGGCGGGCACACCGTTGATTTCCGCAAGCTCGCCGCCAGCGGGATTACCCTGGTCGGCCGTGCCGAGGCATATCAAGACAGCAAGATGCGTTTTGCCGTGGATCTGGCCAAGAATATCGCCGGAGGGGACGCGGACTATCTCTCGGTCCTGTCTGCCGCCGATGCCTATGCCGCCCGCGAAGGCCTGGATTTGCCGGAAGAGCCTGAGGCCCATGTTATCGGCGCGCTGCCTCAATGCGCCATCGATCCGATCCTGGAGCTCGATCTCGCCAAAGCGGATATTACCTCGATCATCTGGGCGACGGGATACCGGCTCGACTTCAGCTGGCTCAAGCTCGACGCTTTTGATGAGAAAGGCCGGCCTGCGCATCGTAACGGCGTTTCGAAAGTGCCCGGCCTCTACTTCCTCGGTCTGGCCTGGCTGTCGCGGAGGGCATCGCCCTTCATCTGGGGCGCGTGGCACGACGCAAAATACGTTGCCGAGCACATCGCTACCCGCCCCCGCTGACCGGGTGCTATAGGGTATCTTTCTGGACACTGGCGGCCGGCATCTCTAAAAGCGAAATCTCAGCTTGAAGAGGTGCGGTTGATGACCTTGTGTCCCTGCGGATCGGGGAAAGATTTCATGGCGTGCTGCGGCCCTCTGCTGGCCGGCAGGCCTGCACCGACGGCCGAGGCGCTGATGCGATCGCGCTACACCGCCTATGCGCAGGGAAATCTCGACTATATCGAGCGGACCTGCGCCGGCGAGGCAGCCCTTGCCTTCAATCGCGAGGAAGCGGCCAAGTCGATGCCCGGCACCGAGTGGGTCGGGTTGACAATCGAAGCAACGGAGGCCGGCGGCGAGGGCGATGATGCCGGCACGGTGACATTCACGGCGCGCTATCGCCAGAACACTCGCATCTTCACATTGTCGGAAACATCCCAATTCCGCCGGATCATGGGTGCCTGGCGCTATGTCAAAGGCGACGTCGCGGTCCGTGTGCAAAAGCCCGCCATTGCGCAGGTCGGCCGCAACGATCCCTGTCCCTGCGGATCGGGCAAGAAATACAAGAAATGCCACGGCGCAGGCTGAGCGCCTGCATTCATCCGGCCAGCCTGTCCGTCAGCTGCGATAGCATTGTCCGGCAGGCTTCGAGCTGCGGGACGGAAACGAATTCATCCGGCTTATGGCCCTGGTCCATGCTGCCGGGGCCACAGACGATAGCCGTGGTCTGCAGCGCCTCCTGGAACAATCCGCCTTCGGTGCCGAACGCGACCTTGATGCGGTTCGACTGACCGGAAAGCGCAATCGCCTCCTTGGTCACCGCACCCGTCGTATCCGTGCCGAGACCCGGATATTCGTTGAAAATCTCGATCCTGATATCGGCCTCGGGAAACTGGTTGCGCGCCTTGCCGGCGATACGGCCGGCGCGCTCGAAGAATTCGTCGAGGATTTTCTTGGGGTCGTCGCCGGCGATGTTGCGGATTTCAAACAGCATTTCGCAATTGTCCGGTACGATGTTGAGCGCCGTGCCACCCTTGATCACGCCGGCATGCAGTGTCGTATAGGGCACGTCATAGTCCGGATCACGTCGTCCCGTCGCTTCGAGATCGGCCTGCATGGCGCGAATTTCAGTCAGGAAATCCGCAGCGAGATGAATGGCGTTGAGGCCGGTGGGCGCCAGCGCCGAATGGGCGGCGTGGCCACAGCAGATCGCCTTCATCCCGGTCTTGCCCTTGTGGCCGGTCGCCACCGCCATGGAGGTCGGCTCGCCGATCAGCACCCATTCCGGCCGGATGCCTGCGGCTGCCAGTTCCGTCAGCATCGGGCGGACGCCGACGCAGCCGATTTCCTCGTCATAGGACAGCGCCAGATGCAGCGGCCGGGTGAGCGCCCGGCTCTTCGCGGCGACGAAGGCCTCGATGGCGCAGGCGATAAACCCCTTCATGTCGGCGGTGCCACGGCCGAAAAGCCGGTCATCGCGACGGATCATGCGGAACGGATCGCTGGTCCAGGCCTGGCCTTCGACGGGGACGACATCGGTATGACCTGACAGCACCACCCCGCCCGAACCTTCGGGCCCGATCGTGGCAAAGAGCGAGGCGCGGTCGCCACTCTCATGCGGAAAGAGCCGCGACGGGATGCCTTCAGCCGTCAAAAGGTCGGCGACATAGCGGATCAGGTCGATATTGCCGTCGCGGCTGACGGTTGGGAAGGCGATCAGCCGGTCGAGAAGGGTCAGGGCCTGGTCCATGCGCTCTCCAGTTCAGTCCAGCGGCGGAAGTTCAGCGATCTTGCCCGGAACGATACCTCATCGCCCGTCACGGGCGGACCGTCAAGCTCTTCCGCGTAGCGCGGTCTGCGCCCGTCGCGTGCCCGAGTGGGCATCTCATCCATGATCGCTCTCCTTGATGCCGAAAAGCCGAAACAGATCAGGCCGGCGTGATGGAATCGAGGAAATCGCTGACGATGTCGCCGCCATCTTCCGGCTCGCTGCCGACCATGGTGGCGACGGCAAAGGCGATCAGCGACGAGACGGGATCGTGAGTAGCGACGCCGGCGCGCAAATTCATTACCAGCGTCGGGCAGAGGAAAAGCGCCGAGCGAACCACGTCACGCCAATCGGCCGGAAGCATGTCCCTCGTTTTCAATTCGGCCAGCAGAGGCCGCCACAGACACTGCGCCTTCACATCGAGCAGGGCATGGCGGACCGGGCTGAGTGCCCAGTCGGTATCGAGATGAAGCATGCCGGCTTCGTAGCGCGCCTCGCCTTTGAAGCGCATAGCAGCTTCGGTCGGGTCATAGAGCCAGAAGGGATGGGCAAAGATATTGTGGAAGGTCGTCTTCACCTCGGCCAGCAGGCTGGGCATGTGCTCTCCGGCAAAGGCCGGATCGAAATAGCAAAGTGCGGCGTGATCGCCCTCGGCCGAATACCAGACATTGGCATTGTGCGCATCGCCATGCGCCACGACCCCGCCGGCATGGAACAATTGCTCCGGTAGCAGCAGCCTGGCGGCGCGGTCGAAGAGCTCGCCGATCGTGTGTCGATAGCGGATGCCATTGACCACGATGCGGGCATTGGAAAATTCGTTCCAACCCAGTGTCACGCCGGGAAACGCAAATTGCTGTCCGACATAGAAATTCCGATAGCGCCGGCCCGGATAGGTACCCTCCGGCAAATCCACCAGCCGTTCGTAGAACAGCCGATGGACAGGTTCCGCGGCGGCCTGCCGAGGCGTGATCGGGTGCAGCGTGCGGCGATAGACCGCCAGCAGYTTTTCAGAAAGATTGCGTTCTGCCGCGACTGCGAGCGCTTCGGCTTTGTCATCCGGCACAAGGTCGAGCGTCCGGAGCACGTCTGAAAAACGGGGATCGCTGCGACGGCGATAGATTAGGATCTGCTCGCCGGGCAGCGCCGACATATATACCGGTTGATCCACCGGCAGGCCGGCACGGGCGAGGATGTCGGCACGGTAATATTCGCCGGACATCGCCTCCTCACCCTCTTCCTGGTGGAATTTGAAGAAGAAGTGCTGCCCATCGGCCTCGAAAAATCCATTCAGCGAATTGAGGCTGTATTGGTCGTGGTTGATGGCAATCGCGCATGCGTCGAGATCGAAAAGTTCACGCAGAAGGTCCGCCAACAGCAGGACGGCCCTGGCCTCGTCCATGCGGGCCAGCCGTCGGATTTCGGCGGTGCGGCTGGTGCTCATCGATCACCGACGCGGATGATGGTCTTCAGGCCTGTCGCTTCACCCGCGAGAAGTCGGCGATAGGCTTCCGGCACCTCATCGATATCGATTTCGCGGTCGATCAACCGCAGGAGAGCATCGGCGAGATCGGGCAGCATCGCCACCACCTCCGGAAGCTCATCGGCAAAGGCATGGCAGCCGATCAGCGCGATTTCGCGTTCGACCAACAGGTTGGGGTCAAGATCCACATGGCCATGCGTGATGCCGACCAGCGCCAGCGAACCGCTGCCGGCCAGGAGATCGAACACTGTCTTCAGGACAGCGATATTGCCGGTGGCATCGAGGGCATGGCGCAATGCCTTCCCATCGAGTGATGCCGCAATCGCGTCCGGCTCCAGGTCCACGGCAGCAGCGCCGGTGACGTCCGCGACGCGCCTGGCGCGCGCCGCGTTTCGATCGGCGACCAGCAAAGGACCATCATGCAGTCGTGAAAGAAGCAAGGCTGCAAGACCGCCGATCGGCCCGCAGCCGACGATCAGGACCGGCTCACCGGATGGCACGGCTTGTCTACGCACGGCATGCAACGCCACGGCCAGGGGTTCGGCCATGGCTGCGACACGCGGATCCAGCACAGGATCATGCCTGACCACCAGCCGCGCCGGCAATGCCGTCTCCTCGGCAAAGCCGCCATCGCAGACCTCGCCGACGAAACCGAGATGCAGGCAGACATTGCGCCTCCCGCTCAGGCATGCCGGGCATTCGCCGCACCAGAAGCGGCTGTCGGCAACGACGGTGTCCCCAATCGCAAAGCCGGAGACATCCGCGGCGACTTCGGTGACGATGCCGGCAAACTCGTGGCCTGCAACCGAGGGCGAGCGGCTGATCCACTGGCCGGTGCGGAAATTATGCAAGTCGGAGCCGCAGATGCCGGCAGCAGCCACGGCGATGCGCAGAGAGCCGGGCGCAAGCGCACCGGGAGGATCGATGGTTTCGACCCGGAGATCGCCTGCCGCATAGAGCCGCGCCGCCTTCATCCCAAACCCTCAGAGATACTTTTTGCGGACATCGGAGACCGCATGTTCATGCGAGGAAAAGCCTTCATAGCGCGCCAAAGTCCAGGCGTGCTTGGCGAATTCCGGATAGGCCGACGCAGTAACATAGCCGACGGACGAGCGCTTGACGAAATCGGTGACCGAAAGTGGCCCGTAGGTGCGCGCCCAGCGGCTGGTTGGCAGCACGCAATTCGGCCCGAGGCCGAAATTGCCGATCGAGACAGGCGTATACGGCCCCATGAGAACTTCCGCCGCTTCGGTTATATGGCCGAGATGGGTGAAGGGATCGGTCGAGAGAATTTCCAGATGTTCCGGCGCATAGTCGTTGACGAAGCGATAGCTTTCCTCGACCGACTGCGTCAGGATCACCCCGCCGCATTTGCCCGTCAGTACCGCCGTCGAGTAGGCGACGCGCTGCTCCGTCATCCGGCCCCAATGCTCCGGTAGCGCTGCCAGCGCTTCTTCCACCACACGGCGGCTGTGGGTGACGAGATAGGCCGACGAATCCGGCCCGTGTTCCGCTTCGATCAGGAGGTCAAGCGCCGCAAGCCCGCCCTTGACCGTGTCGTCGGCGAAGATGATCGCTTCCGACGGACCGGCAGGCAGGCCGGGATCGATGACGCCGGACAGCAGCCGCTTGGCGGCGACCACCCAGGGGCTGCCTGGGCCGACGATCTTCATCGCCGGCTTGATCGTCTCCGTGCCATAGGCGACGGCGGCGACGGCCTGTGCGCCACCAACCTTGTAGACGGTCTCGACGCCCGCAAGCCTTGCTGCGACCAGCGTCGCGGCATCGACGGAACCGTCCGGCACCGGCGGCGTCACGATCGCCAGTTCCGGCACGCCGGCGACGACTGCCGGCACCGCCGTCATCATCGTCACCGACGGGAAGGCGCCCTTGCCGCGCGGGATATAGAGCGCCACCGATTTGATCGGCGTGAAGCGGTCGCCGGCATAGGCGCCGGGCCGCATTTCTTTGAGCCACATCGGCTCCGGTCTCTGTTCCTCGTGGAAGCGGCGGATATTGTCGATGCCGAAGCGGATGGCTTCGATCACCTCCGGGTCGACCTTGTCAAATGCTGCATCGAATTCCGCTTCGCTTGCCCTCAGGCTGCCGATATTGACATCGGCTTTGTCGAGATCGCGTGCGAAACGCACCAGCGCTGCGTCGCCCTCCGTCCGCACCGCCTCGATGATCGGCTTCACCTTGTCGATGAAACCGGAAAGGTCGGTTTCAGAGCGTTTCAGCAAGTCAGCGCGGCCGGCTTCGTCGAGCGTGGAGAGATCATGGAAGGAGACGTCGGACATCGGAATTTCCTTGGGACTGGGTCAGATCGAGGCGAGATAGCCGCCGTCGATGGGGATACAGGTGCCGGTGATGTAGGCCGAGGCATCACTGGCGAGGAAGACGACAGCGCCCGCGACATCCTCCATCGCTCCGAAGCGGCGTTGCGGGATTTTCGCCAGCATCGCCTGCTGCCAGTCCTCGTCCTTGTAGAACATATCGGTCATGGCGGTGCGGAAATAGCCGGGCGCAATGGCGTTGACACGAATGCCGAGGCCGGCCCACTCGGTGGCCAGCGCGTGGGTCATGCCCATCAGGCCGGATTTGGAGGAGCCATAGGGTACGGCGGTCGGCACGCCGACATAGGAGGTGAGCGAGCAGAGATTGACGATCGCACCGCCCGTGCCGAGATCGCGCATGCAGCGCGCGGCTGCCTGGGCAGCGAAGAAGGCGCCCTTGAGATTGGTATCGACGATCTTGTCCCAGAGCAGCTCGTCGACATCGAGCGACGGCCGCACATCCTCATGGCCGGCATTGTTGACGAGAATATCGAGCCCGCCCAGTGCATCGGCCGCTTCGGCAATCACGCTGCCGCAGGCTTCGACATCGCGCACGTCGAGTTCAAACGGATGAACCGAGCGACCGAGCGCTTTTATCCGGCGGGCGGTCTCCCTCAGAGACTCGACGTCGCGCGCGGTGATCGCAACATCGGCCCCGGCGCCCGCCAGTGCCTCGGCAATCGCCTGCCCCAGGCCGCGGCTGGCGCCGGTGACGATCGCCTTACGGCCGGAAAGATCGAAAAGTGCGGGAATATTTTGCAATCCAAGCCTCTCGCATTCGCATCGGGCGGCATAGGATCACCTCCGGCAAAAACTGTCCAGATGGATTTGGCGAGGCGGAACGTCGGATTTTCCAAGGCGACGCATTGCTCGCTTGGAGACGCTGCCCTCTTCACCCCGCCAAGCAGGCGACCGGTCCTCGGTCAGCGTCCGGCATCCAAGCGTTCCAGACAGTATCGGTCGACGCCCCTACTCTACCGGCTCCACGACACCGGTCGCCGTATTCTCCGGCACCGCGCGCCAGACCGCCCGGTCGAGCGGGGCGATGACCGGATTGCGGCCCTTGGCGTAGCTCTGCTCGCCGACGACGAGGCGATAAGCCTTGTCGAGCATGAGCGCGCGCGTCGCCGACGGGTCGGTGAATGCGCCGATATGCTTTGCCAGCGCGGCGATTGCCTGGTCGTCCGCCTTGCCGTCCGGAAAGAAGTGCGCGATCGCCTCGGTATTGGCGCGGAACTCGTCTGAGCCGTGGTTGCGCTTGAGATAGGTGGCATATTCTCCGCCGGAATTGACCGCCGGCCGGTCCGGCTGATCGCCCAAGGCAAAACCCTGGTTCCAGTGGAACCAACCCCGGCGCGGCTGGTCCAGCTTGCGCGCGTAGGAGAAGATCGTATCCGTCGGGCGGCCGATGCCGGCATGGCAGCCTGCACAGGTCAGGCTTTCCTCAAACGTCTGCGGGCGCAGCGTGCCGCCCGCATCTTCGATAAAGCCCTGATAGCGCCAGCCGGTGCCGGTGGCGATGCCGGATTCCACATCACCATGGAAGGTTTCCGGACTGTCCGGATTGTCGTGTTCTTCGCGCAGCTCGTTCATCGCCTGTTCGAGCAGGGATGAATATGTCCGCCAGCCGGTCTTGCGGGCATAGCGCAATTCCTTGAGGCGGGCGGCAGGCCTGACGGAACCGTCTGCGGCGACATCGAGATAGCGCAGGCTGTGGATGAATTCGGTGCCCTCCGGAAACAGGCCGGCCGCCAGATGCACCTTGCCGGCCGCCAGTTCCAGACGCGCCCGACCGACATAGGACATAGTGACACCATGGCGCGGATCGAAGGCGTAGACGACCCGGTGGGCGATGGCCAGCCTGCCGTCGCGGTCGAGGTCAACACCGAGAGCCCGCTCGTCGACCTGACTGATCCCGACATCGGCGCGCTTGACCAGTGCCTCTATGACGGCGAGGTTGACGTCGTAGACCGCCCAGTCGGTCGCGCCGTCCTCGCGCTCGCGAAATGTTTGCGGCAGGCGGATCATGACGTCGTCGGCCGATCCATTGGCGGGCAGAAAGGAGCCCGGCAGGGGCAGGTAGCCATAGGCGCGCCAGCCGGTTCGCCTTCCGTCCGGCGCGATGTCGAAACCTTGGCTGTCGAATGAAAAATAGACGTCGGGACGGTAGCCGGACCATGCGCCATCGCCGTTGACGTCCCAGCCCGCCGGCGGATGCTCCAGGCGTCCGGCGAGTTCCGGCCGGCCCATGCCATCATGGTAATTGTCGGTGCGGACATAGGCGAGGATATCGCTGTCGGGGATCACTGCGATCGCCGCCCGGCGGTCCACGAACAAGTTCGGCCAATGGTTGGCCAGTGCCGGATCGGAGAAATCGTAATGGGTCTGCAGATCGCTATCGTCTGCATAATTCGGCTCCGCAGACTTGATATGGCAGGCATAGCAGGGATTGTGCACCAGACCGCTGGTTTCGGTCCGCGTATAGCATTGCGGCGGGATGTAGGCGAAAGGGTTAGCCGGATTCTCCGAACGCAGATCCGTGAGTTCGCCCGGACTGGCGGCAACGGCAAATCCTGCGGCAGCCATGGACGAAATGGCTGCCGCAAGCACCGCCCGCAAATGTGCGCGCGTCATTGTCAAGACCTGTCTCCGGATCAATCCGCGAGCGCCGGCATCGGGCCGATATAGCCCATATAGGCCTTGGAATCGGCCGGCGAACGGAGTTTGTCCTCGTCCGATTCGCCATACGGATGTTGGACGACATTCATCAGATAGGCATGACCCTGGACGTTCGGATAGATATAGACCGAGGTCGTTTCCGAGCCGTAGGGGGTCGTCTCGATGCGGGTCAGCTTCTTGGTGTCGAGGTCCATCGACCAGATGGCATCGTTCTGGTGGCCGCTTTCGGTATCTTCGCCGATGATCAGCGTGTTGTGCCCCGGCACATAGGTGAGGTTGTCAGGGTTGGCGAGACCGTCCATGTCGCAGGTATTGCCGGCGAACGGGCTGCTGTCCGGATATTTCGTCGGCTTGCCGGTGATCATCGCCTTCATGTTGGTGGCGACGAAATCCTTGTCGAGATCGAGCGAATAGACCCCACCGCATTCATTATAGGCCACCTTGATGTGGTTGGCCGACGGCAGGTCGAAATTCTTGGCCGCCTTGCCCTTCTTGGACATGTCTTCCATGCCGTTGGCGATCTCGCTGATCGAGATATAGAGACGATGGTGGTCCGGATCGTAGGTGACGCCCTCCTCCTTGCGGATTTCTGTCGTGGCGCCCTTGATCGCGGCATAGCGTCGGGTTTCGAGGCGCGAGGCGGCGAACTCCATGCCGTCCTTGACCTTCAGGCATTCCTTGACGCCATTGGCTGAAGAACCGGTGAAGCCTGCAGGACATTGGCCATCATCACCCATCTTGGCGGTTGCAAAAATATCGGAGAACTTGGTGTCCTTGTCGATGAGCGCCTTGACATCGGCCGATTTGCCGCCGCCAAGATCGACCCAGATGAGATTGGCGGCACCGCCGTTCTCGGCGCTCGTCTGCTCCCACTTGGCGGCATAGAGATGGCCCAAATCAAGCTTGCCTGCCTCGTCGGCGACGAAGCGGAACAGGCCGACATTGGTGCCGTCATCGGTCATGTAGACCGTCTTCCGGTCAGGCATGACATAGCCGAGTTCATGCGAGAAGCGGCCCATGGCATAGTGCTTCACAGCCGTGCCCTTGCCGGAATCATCAACGGAGATTTCGGTGATGAAGCCGTAGCGGTAGGGGTTGAAGACTTTGCGGAAGCCGTCCATGTCGGCGGACGCGCTCATCGCGTCATAGCCGAAATAAAGCGCCATCGGCTTGGCATAATTGTCGAGCTTGGAAAGCGTGGCGGTCGTTTCGATCACTTCGGCGTCCGGCTCATATTCCTCGCTGCCGAGATGCGTGCCCCAGGGCGTGACGGAACCTGCGCAGGGAACCCAGAGACCGCCGAATTCGGCAAAATCGACCGGCGATGTCTTGACCGCCTTGAGCTCGCCGCTGTCGCCATCCTTGGCGACCTCCGTGACATAGATTGCCGCCGGCCGCGTCTCGAAATGCGAAACGACGTAGAGTTTGCCGTCCTTCTGCAGGATGGAGGAGAAGTCCGTGGCGTTGGAAATCATCGGCGCCCCGTCATTGCCTAGGATCGGCTTGCCGGACTGATCGAGAATGAGGCCGAACGTGCCGTCGCCAATCTTGTCGCCGGAACGGACGAGCGGCGTGAAGCCGATCCTGGCGGCTTTGCCGTCGACCGTGACCGCGGCGGTGGCGCGGACTTCGCGCTTCTCCTTGTCCGTGACCGGCGCTTCGATGCCAGTGAAGGTCATCGATTCGGCGGCGAAGCTGTTGGCATGGCTAGCGGACAGCGCGATGGCTGCCGTCGTGGCGAGCAACATGGTTCTGATCATCGTCGTGGATCCCTGACGGTTGCTGAAGGTTCAGTACTGCTTGATAAAACGCAAGCTTGTGACAGGTTAGGCTGGTCACCTGACAGCGATGTGACGGACACAGCACGCTTATAGCAAATTCGTCATATTCAACAATCAATCACGACCGCGCGTGCGGCTACCTGCCGGTCGTCGCGGCCTTCGAGCCGCTACGGCAATCATGCATCCCGTTCAAAGCCGAACGGGTGCGGGCGGGAAAAAGGTCGGGCGTTCGAACGGGTACCAGGCTGGATATGCGCCGCCGATAAGACTATTCGCCCCGGAAAAGCGCTCGGGCAATGACGGTTATTTCGGCAGGCTTGCCGACAAGCGCCTCGCGAAAGCGCGGCGGCAATTCTGAAGGGTTTATATTCGAAACGAAGACATAGGGAATGGCGCGCCTGGAAAGATCGTTGACGATCGATATCGATGTCTCTTCATTGAGCTTGATGTCCAAAAGCGCTGCATCGACCTGGCGCGATTGCAGCAGCGACAATGCGCGTGCTACCGTCGGCACCGGACCGACGACGATTGCGCCGGCATTTTCAAGGTCGAGGCACATTGTTTCGGCGATCAGGAACTCGTCCTCGACGACCAGAACATGCTTGCCTTTGAGTTGATCCAAAGCGGTCGTCATTCACAAATTCCTGTTTTCGCGTCTCAAAATCAGCCGCGGACGTGGAGATAAACACTGAGGCCGGTCATTAAGTCCAGTAAATTGTTTTATTACCTCGCGGCGACCCGCCTCTGTATCATTGCGGCCGGCAGACTAGCGGTTTGTTAAGCCTGAAAGACGGCAGTCAACTTGACATGTTTCAAAAACGCATCGCGTCAATTCATTTTTAGCCTTCTCTTCCTACCATGGTTTGCGTGAATTTGGAGGGACAACCATGGAACCCGGAACCTCACCCAAGCCGAACTATCTGAGCAAGGAAGAGTCCTTCATGTACGACCGCGAAAAGCGGTTTGCCATGGAAGAGACGATGAATGCGGCGCGCATCGAATATACTGAAAATGCGGTGAAGAATCTTGCAGCCCGCCGCTGCGACCTGATCGCCATTTCGAAGAGCGGCGCCATCCTTGCCATCAACACCAAGTTCAGCCTGCCGAAGCAGTTCTATCTCGACGTCCCCGATGCCAAGGTCAACCGCGTCGGCTGCACGCTGATGCGCGTCAACGCCAATAATACGATCGAGGTGCGCTTCCTGAGCATGATGCCGGACCGCGACCTGGACCGCATCTTCGTCTATTCGACGCATCCGAAGCATCGCAATCGCGTGCTCGATATCCGGGCGTGAGGCTCAGGGGCTCAAATATCCGAGCCCTTTTCTGAAGCCGGCACAGCTGCGGCCTCAGATTCCGAGCCGACTTCGGCTTCGCTCTCGCCCTCTTCCTTCGGCGTGCGGCGGCGGACCGGCGTGCGCTTGCGGGTGATCCTCACCTTCTTGATCCGGCGTGGATCGGCGTCGAGCACATGGAATTCGAAGCCGGGCACGGCCTGGACCACTTCGCCGCGCGCCGGGATGCGGCCGAGTTCGGCGAAGATCAGACCGCCCAGCGTATCGACTTCGTTCATCTGGCCGGAAACGTCGAAATCCGGGCCGATCGCCTTGGCGATCTCCTCGAGTTCGACGCGCGCATCGGCGACCCAGATGTCGTCGGGCTGGCGGGTGAACATCGCCTCTTCGTCGTCGTGCTCGTCTTCGATGTCGCCGACCAGCATTTCGACGATGTCTTCGAGCGAGGCAAGGCCATCGGTGCCGCCATATTCGTCGATGACGAGCGCCATCTGCGTCCGCTCCGCCTGCATCTTGGCCATCAGTTCGGAGGCAAGCATGGACGGCGGCACGAACAGAACGGGGCGGATAACGCCGGCTTCGGCGATCGTCACATCCGGATTGACGCGGGAGAGGTCGAAGGGCTTCGCCTTGCTCGGCTTCGGTGCCGGCAACGGCACGGTGCCGTCTGTCACGGTCGCAGGCGCCGCGGCCTTGGGCGTTGAACGGCGGCGGTTGCGGCCTTCCTTGATCATGTATCCCATGAGGTCGCGGATATGCACCATGCCCTTGGGATCGTCGAGTGTCTCGGCATAGACGGGCATGCGCGAACGGCCGGTCTCGTTGAACAGCAGCGCCAGTTCGGCGATGGTCGTATCCTGGTCGACGGCCTCGATCTCGGCGCGCGGCACCATGACATCCTCGACACGCACTTCGCGGAAACGCAGGAGATTGCCGAGCAGCGCCCGTTCGATCGGAGAAAAATCGCTGCCCGCGCTTTCCTCGGTGGCGAGCACATCGGCAAGGTCTTCCCGCAAGGTCGAGGCGGAATGGGGACGCAGCAGCCGCGACACCTTTGCCCAGATCGACGATCTGGGCCCGGTGGTACTGTCGCCTTTGGTAGACGTGCTGCCGTCGTCGGCGCCGTTATGGGCCGGAGAATGATGTGCCGTCTCGCTCGGCCGTGTGGAAAAGTCGCTCATCGCCTCAAACTGTTATCTGGTCATCGTCCCCGTAGGGATCGTCGAGGCCGAGTTCCGCCAGTATGCGGATTTCCAAGCCTTCCATGACCGCTGCTTCCTCGTCGTCCATATGGTCGTAACCAAACAGGTGCAGGAAGCCATGCACCAGAAGATGTGTCAGATGATCGTCAAACGGCTTGCCGAGGTCAAGGGCTTCGCGTCGTAAAGTTTCCTCGGCAAGGATGATGTCACCCAGCATCGGACCCGGCTTGCCGCCGGGCTCCAGCGGAAAAGCCGGGAAAGACAGCACATTCGTCGGCTTGTCCTGTCCCCGCCATTCCGCGTTGATCGCCTTTATATCCTCGTCGCTGGTGAAGACCAGCGAAATTTCAACCGGCGTCTTGGGAAAGGGCTGCTTGACTTCGTCGGCGAGGAAGTCGGCGGCCCTTTCCAGCACACGCGCAGAGAAAGATTGCAACTCGTCTTCCGGCGGCCATTTGCCCGCCTCGACGGCGAGCTGGAGATCCAGTCTGGACGTCTCAGACATCAGGATTCGTAGCCACCATTGCCGAGTGCACCCTCGGCATCATAGGCGCGAACGATCTTGGCGACCAACGGATGACGCACAACGTCGGCATCCTTGAAGCGAACGACGGAAATGCCCTCGACGCCATTGAGGATCTGCAGCGCCTCGACCAGGCCGGATTTCACCCCGCGCGGCAGGTCGACCTGGCTCGGATCGCCGGTGACGATCATGCGCGCATTCTCGCCGAGACGCGTGAGGAACATCTTCATCTGCATCGACGTGGTGTTCTGTGCTTCATCAAGGATGATGGCGGCGTTGGCAAGCGTGCGGCCGCGCATGAAAGCCAGCGGTGCGATCTCGATGACGCCTGCGGTGATGGCGCGTTCGACCTTGTCGCCCGGCATCATGTCATAAAGCGCGTCATAGAGCGGACGCAGATAGGGATCGACCTTTTCCTTCATGTCGCCGGGTAGGAAGCCCAGCCGCTCGCCGGCCTCGACCGCCGGCCGCGACAGCACGATGCGGTCGACGGCGCCACGTTCGAGAAGCTGTGCGGCATGCGCGACAGCGAGATAGGTCTTGCCGGTACCGGCCGGGCCAACGCCGAAGACCAGTTCGGAACGCTCTAGCGCCCGCATATAGACGTCCTGGTTCGGCGTCCGCGCCACGATCGTCTTCTTGCGGGTGGAAATCTGGCTCATCGTGAGCTTTGCCTTTTTCTCCAGCGCCGGGAAGACGAGCTGGTCGTCGGTCGCCTGCGCCATACGGATCGCACCTTCGACATCGGACGGCTCGATCGTGCCGCCCTTCTGTAGCCGGTCATAGAGATGGTCGAGGGTCTTCCGAGCCATGTTGATGGCATTGAGCTCGCCGGTCAGCGACACCGTATTGCCGCGCGGCCGCGCATCCACGCTGAGCCGTTCGGCTATGAGCTTGAGGTTTTGATCGTACTGGCCGAACAGCTCGCTGGCGAGACGGTTGTTATCGAAGGTCAGAACGAAGTGATTGGCGTCTGCCGGAGTCCGGATTGGCTGGCGCTCGGTAGAAGACATCAATTCGGGTCTGCTCAAACCGTCTTGCTCCTTTCAATAGGCCATCCATAGGTGTTCATGCGATCTCCGCGTGCAAACTGTTGGATCCGGCCTTCGTGATTCGTGCCATGATTATGGCACCAATTCTTGTATCTTTTGCATCAATTATCACAGGAAGCAGCCATGGGCTACGGCCAACCATCTGATTGTCGAATCGGCCGGGTTTTTCAACAAGCACTTCGACCGTCTGGCCGACCAGTGACTGCTGGAAGGCAGTCTGTTGTGCCATCAGCAGCGCCTGCAGCCGTTCGAGCCGCTCGGATTTGACCTGTTCCGGCACATGGTCTTTCATCTCGGCGCCAGGCGTACCGGGACGGGCCGAATATTTGAACGAGAAGGCGGAGGCATAGCCGATCGTCTCGACCAGCTTCAGCGTAGCCTCGAAATCCGCATCGGTCTCGCCGGGGAAACCGGCGATGAAATCACCCGACAGCGCGATATCCGGCCGCACAGCACGGATTTTGTCGATCAGCGCGATGTATTCGGCCGCCGTATGACGACGGTTCATTGCCTTGAGGATACGATCCGAGCCGGATTGCACCGGTAGGTGCAGATAGGGCATCAGCTTTCGGAGGTCGCGATGCGCATGGATCAGCCGCTCATCCATGTCGCGCGGATGACTGGTCGTGTAGCGCAGCCGCTCGATGCCGGGCATATCAGCCAGGTGATAGAGCAGGTCACCGAGGCCCCAGGCCTCGCCCTTCGGCCCGTGGCCGTGCCAGGCATTGACGTTCTGGCCGAGCAGCGTCACCTCGCGCACGCCGGCATCGACAAGCTTCTTGGCTTCCTCGACCAACTGCGTCAATGGCCGCGACACTTCCGAGCCGCGTGTATAGGGCACGACGCAGAAAGTGCAGAATTTGTCACAGCCTTCCTGCACCGTCAGGAAAGCCGACACACCGCGGGCGAGCGTCTTCTCGCGATTGATCTGCGGCAGATATTCGAACTTGTCCTCGACGGCATAGTCCGTTTCGATCACCCGCTCGCCATTGCGAGCCCGCGCGATAGCGTCCGGCAGGCGGTGATAGGTGGTCGGTCCGATGATGACATCGACCACCGGTGCGCGGCGGGCGATTTCGGCGCCTTCGGCCTGCGCCACGCAGCCTGCGACGCCGACCATCATCTCTTTGCCCTGCAATGCCCGCTCTTCCTTGAGCTTGCGCAATCGGCCGAGCTGGGAATAAACCTTTTCCGCCGCCTTCTCGCGGATGTGGCAGGTGTTGATCAGCACCAGATCGGCGTCCTCGACCGTGTCGGTCGGTTGATAGCCGCTCTCCGACAGCGCATCGGTCATGCGCTGGCTGTCATAGACATTCATCTGGCAGCCATAAGTCTTGACGAACACCTTCTTGGTATTCGCCCGCGTCTGGCTGATGTTTTCTGCAACGATCTGGTCCATTGCGGCTCTTTAGATCATGTAGGCCGGCAAATGAAGTCTAATCTTCAGAGCTTGCTCGAGGCGTGGGGTGTAGCGATCGTTCGAGCATGTCGCGGATCTCGTCGTCGGCGGTCTGGGCAAGCATCTTACGGTTGGTCGCCGTCGTCACCTCGATGGGTTTGCCGAAGCTGACCTCCACGTCGAGAGCGCCGGTCTCCAGCACGCCGATCAGATGCGGCATCAGCGGCACATCGCCCGGCCAGGCGGTAACCGGCCTGTGGTAATGGCCCATCGGCATTCCGTGAATTCTGGTATAGGCAACGGCCACAGGCTGGACGAAGACCCGGCCTTCTATCGAACTGGCAACCGCCGATGTCGCCGCGGCAAACAGCGTTGATTTTGTCGGGAAGAGGCGGTTGCCGTCCGACGTCGTGCCTTCCGGGAAGAGCACGACGATCTCGCCGGCATTCATCCGGTCGGCGATCTCGTTGGCCTGCTCCTGGCTCTTGCGCTTCTGCTCGCGCACGACAAAAACCGAGCGCTGCAGCCGCGCCAGGATGCCGAAGACTGGCCAGTCGCGCACCTCGATCTTGGCGACGAAGGCAACATCGGCCACCGAAGCCAGCACCAGGATATCGAGCCAGGAGGAATGGTTGGCGACCAGCATCAGCRGCCGGCGCCGTTCGAGCACGCCGCGCGTCGTCACCCTGACACCGATCAGCTTGAGCGCGATGCGGTGCCAGTAGCGCGGCATGCGCACGCGCCAAGGATGCTTTAGCCACAGGAACAGCAGATGAATCGGAAACAGGATCACGCTGACGACGACCAGCAACGTGATCGCAAGGATGATGCGAATCCTGGCGATCACTTTTCGTCCTTAGCAAGCGGAATGCCATAGAGTTCCAACCGGTGGTCGACCAGTTTGAAGCCGTGTTCGCGGGCGATCTTTTCCTGCAGCGCTTCGATTTCGGCGGAGTGGAATTCGATCACCCGGCCGCTCTTCAAATCGATGAGATGGTCATGGTGCTCGTCCGGCACGGTCTCGTAACGCGACCTGCCCTCGCGGAAATCATGCCGCTCGATAATGCCGGCATCCTCGAACAGTTTGACCGTGCGATAGACGGTGGCGATGGAAATCCGCGGATCAACGTCGGACGAGCGTTTGTGGAGTTCTTCAACATCGGGATGGTCCGTCGACTGCTGCAGGATGCGGGCAATCACACGGCGTTGGTCGGTCATCCGCAGCCCGCGTTCAGCACAAATTTCCTCAAGCGTCCGCGTGATGTCCGCCATCTCGGCATTCCCTAAACTTCGTTCGATGAGGGACTAGCGGAGATCAAGCCGCATGACAAGCGCCGTGGATTTCCGACCCCGACCGTCGTTATAATAGCCCTTACGCTCGGCCACCTGCTTGAAACCAAGCTTGCGGTAGAGGCCGATCGCAGCGTCATTGCCCTCGTCGACTTCGAGAAAAAGGGTCTCGCCGCCGCGGGCGCGAATCTCCCGCATTGCAGCAAGCATCAGCCGCCAGCCGAGGCCCTGCCGCGGATATTTGTCGGAGACGACAATCGTCAGGATTTCCGCCTCCCCGGCCGCTTCGCGCGCCAGAACGAATCCGCCCAGACCCGGCACGCCGGAGGTGATTCGGGCGCTGAAACCGAAGACGTTGGACTGGCCGAGCAGGGAGTGAAATTCTCCATCACCCCAGCCGCGATAGAAGCGTTCGCCGTGAAGTTGCGAGAAATCCCGGCAATCCGAGGCATCCGCGGCGAAAACATCGAATTCCACCTTGCGGGTGAAGAAGCTTTCAAGCAACGAGACCGGATTCATGGGCGTTTCCGTCAAAAAGAATGCAGTTCCTTCACTATGACCGCAAAAGATTGAAGAATCTCTATGATTCCTCAGAACTTATGCGTGTTGCACTGCGAAACCTGTTTGCGGCTTCGCATCAGCGCCGCGGATATAGAGCGGGCTGGCTTTGACGTCAGCCGCAAGCCGCGCGCCGATCCTGGCGACGATATCGAGCGGGATCATGTCGATCTGCGGCGAGGCTGCACCGCTCAGGATCAAAGCGCCCGATCCCGCCAGCATTGCGTCTGTTTCTGCAGCCAGCCTCAGCACTTCATCATAATGCAAGGCTTGCGGCTCACCGCGCGCCGAGCCGTCGCCGGCGAAAAGCTGCGCGTAGAGTTCCTCGCGCCGGGCATCGATCAGCGCCAGCACCGGCTTTTCCCGGCCCAGCATCGGCTCTGCGACAACCGACAGCGTCGTGACGCCGACCGCCAGAATGCCGAGCGGCAGAGCGAGCCCGCGCGCCATCGCCACGCCGACGCGAATGCCGGTGAACGAACCCGGGCCGATCGTCACCGCAATGCGGTCTAGTGCCTTGAGCGGCAGCCCGGCCTCACGTGCCGCAGCCTCGATCATTCCCGGCAGGATTTCCGCATGACCCTTGCCGATCGTCTCGGACTGGAGCGCAAGCATGTGTGCTGCGCCGGCATCAAAAATGCCGGCCGCGCATTCCGGCCCGGACGTGTCGATCACCAGCAGGCGCATAAAATTCCGTCGATCAGACGGCCTCGACTTCCCGCACTTCCGGAATGAAATGGTGCAACAGATTCTGCACGCCGTGCCTCAGTGTCGCCGTCGACGACGGGCAACCGGAGCAGGCGCCCTTCATGTTGAGGAACACCTTGCCGTCCTTGTAACCCTTGAAGGTGATGTCGCCGCCATCCTGGGCGACGGCCGGACGCACGCGTGATTCCAGGAGTTCCTTGATCGTGGCGACCACGGTTTCATCCGCCGGATCGAAGAACTCGTCTTCACTCTCTGCTGCCGTCTTGCCCGACAACCCGCCCATGATCGGGGCGCCGGACATATAATGTTCCATGATCGAACCGAGGATCGCCGGCTTGAGGTGCTGCCAGTCGGTATCGTCCTTGGTGACGGTGACGAAATCATAGCCGAAGAACACGCCGGTGACACCGCGGATGGCGAACAGCCGTTCGGCCAGCGGCGACTCTTCGGCATCGTCAGCGGAACGGAAATCGGCGGTGCCGTTTTCCAGCACGACCTTGCCGGGCAAAAATTTCAGCGTCTGCGGATTCGGCGTGGATTCGGTCTGAATGAACATCGGTCTCTCCATGTCCAGGCGGGTCAAGGCCGTCGGATTTAGAATTGTTCAAAAACAAATAGGCTGTTTGGCTGGAGGTCGCAAGAGTAAAAGAGGTGAATCGGCGTCAAGATTTCGGCTTCGACAGCACGATATTGTCACGCCAGCGCGTCGATCTCTTCATCCGTCAGTGTTTCCGGCACGATGGTGACCGGGATCGGGAAGGCAGTGCCGCGTCCCGCCACAGAGGAGACGAGCGGGCCTGGGCCTTCCTTGGCGGCGCTGGCGGCGAGCACGAGGATGGCGATATCGCGATCCTCCTCGATCAATTGCATGATCTGCTCGGTCGCCTTACCCTCGCGGATGACGAGTTCCGGCTCGATGCCGACTGCCTCGCGCACCTGCTGGGCGACCTTGGAGGTCACCGTTTCGGCCTCCTCGCGGGCCTCGGCGCGCATGATTTCGCCGACGCCGATCCACTGGTTGAAGTCGGCATCGGCGATCACATAGATCAAAACCACGCCGCCGCCGGAATTCTTGGCGCGCATGGCGGCGTAGCGCACGGCGCGGGCACATTCCGGCGTGTTGTCGATCACCGCCATGAATTTGCGGCGGTGGCCTTCGAGCCGTGACTGTCTTTTGGAAACCATGTGCCGGATGTCTCCCGTAAACCCGGAATTCACTCCGCCGCATCGTGCTGCGGCGGAGTTGTCATCCGATTCTTAGCGGAGAAATCCGATGATGTCTTTGACTTCGTTCATCACGACTTCAGCCCGCTCGCCAGCCCGCTCGCCGCCCTTCTTGAGAATGGCGTCGATATGGCTCGTGTCGTCCATCAGCCGCCGCATTTCGGCGGTGATCGGCGCGAGAACGCTGACGGCGAGATCAACCAGCGCCGGCTTGAACACCGAGAACTGCTGGCCGCCGAATTCGCCGAGCACGTCGGCCTTGGTCTTGTCGGCGAGCGCAGCATAGATGCCGACGAGGTTTTCGGCTTCCGGACGCCCGGCGAGGCCTTCGATCTCTGATGGCAAGCCGTCGGGGTCGGTCTTGGCCTTGCGGATCTTCTTCGAAATCTCCTCGGGATCGTCGAGCAGGTTGATGCGCGACAGGTCCGACGGATCGGATTTCGACATTTTTTTGGTGCCGTCGCGCAGGCTCATGACGCGGGGCGCCGGACCGTCGATCAGTGGCTCGACCATCGGGAAATAGGCATGGATCTTCTCCTCGCCGACGACGATATCCGTGCCGAGGCCGGCCTTGCGGATATGATCCTGATAGTCGAGATTGAACTTCATGGCGATGTCGCGGGCGAGCTCAAGGTGCTGCTTCTGGTCGTCGCCGACGGGCACATGGGTGCCGCGATAGACGAGAATGTCAGCCGCCATCAGGCTGGGATAGGCGAGCAGGCCGAGCGAGGCATTCTCGCGGTCCTTGCCGGCCTTGTCCTTGAACTGCGTCATGCGATACATCCAGCCGATGCGGGCGACGCAATTGAACACCCAGGCGAGCTCGGCATGCTGCGGCACGGCCGACTGGTTGAAGACGATATGCTTTTCCGGATCGATGCCGGAGGCGATGAAGGCGGCGGCGATGGCGCGGATTTGGCCGCGCAGGTCGTCGTGCACGAGCTGTGCGGTCAGCGAGTGCAGGTCGACGACGCAATAGATGCAGTCATTGCCGTCCTGCAGCGCCACGAACTTGCGGATGGCGCCGAGATAATTGCCGAGATGCAGGTTGCCGGTCGGCTGCACGCCGGAAAAGACGAGTTTCTTGAATTCACCCATAGGAATGTCCTCGGTTAGGCTGGTGGAGGGCCCCAGGGCCAACGGCCCATGTTGCTAACGCGCGGGCTTATGCACGTCAGCGAAGACGGGATCAAGAGGATATTGCGGGAGAAAGAAAATGCAGGAGGCCGGCGTTTGCCGACCTCCAATTTTTGATATTCAAACGCCTATTTGGACCGATCAAACCTGGAAATATGCCGGTTGGTCGATGTCGGCGAGCAGGCCCGGCTGGGTCGGCTGCCAGCCGAGCACCTGGCGGGTCTTTTCGCTCGAAGCACGATTGTCGATCATCGCGAAGTGGGTGAACCAACCGAAATAGTCGGCAGCCTCCTCTTTCGACTTGCCCAGCACCGGCACACCCAGCCTGCGGCCGATGACTTCGGCGATCTGCCTGAACGGTACGCCCTCTCCCTCGACCGCATGATAGCGGCTATCCGCCGTGCCCTTCTCCAGCGCCAGCCGATAGACTTTCGCCGCGTCGAGGCGATGCACGCCCGGCCAGACATTCTCTCCTTCGTCGATATAGGCGGCAGCACCTTTCTCACGGGCTATGCCGATCAGCAGGGGTACGAAGCCGTGGTCGCCGACGCCATGCACCGAGGGCGGCAGGCGGACGGCCATGGCTTTGACGCCTTTCGCGGACTGGGCGAAGACCGTCTGTTCCGAGACGCGCGGGATGGCATTCGGAGGCGGGGCCAGCGTGTCCTCGGTCACCAATTGACCAGGTGTCAGGAGCCCTGTCCCCGAGGTCACGATCAGCGGCCGGCCCGAGCCGGCCAATGCATCGCCCAGCGCGTCGATCGCAGCGCTGTCGATCTCGCAATTTTCCTTGAATTTCGAAAAATCATGGATGAACGCGGTGTGGATCACGCCATCGGCATCCTTCGCGCCGCTCCGCAAGCTGTCGAGATCTGTGAGTTCACCCCGATGCACCTTGGCACCGGCGGCGGCCAGTTTTTCGGCCGCCGCATCCGACCGTACCATGCCCAAGACCTCATGACCCGCGCCCAGAAGCTCCTGGACCACCGCCGAACCGACAAAACCGCTGGCACCCGTGACGAAGACTCGCATCACGACTTCTCCTTCTCTCGCATTGGAATGGATGGGCCGCTTCATCCGGCCGCTGCGGAGTTGATAAGCGATTGAGCCGATAYGATCTATGCTGTAGCGTCTCGATTATCTTCGAGATCGTCCGGAGAAGCTTATGGATCCCCTTTCAGACGTCCTATCCTTGCTGAAGCCCAGAAATTACCTTTCTGCCGTCTTCGACGCTGCAGGCCCATGGTCGGTGCAGTTTCCAGATCAACAGAAGAGCATCAAAACCGGCGCTATCGTGTCGGGACAATGCTGGCTCTCAGTGGAAAACGTGCCTGAGCCGGTTCTGCTGACAGCCGGAGATTGCTTCATTCTGCCCAGCGGACGGCCGTTCTGTATGGCTTCGGATTTGTCCGTCCCGACCGTCGAGGCGGCAGCCGTATTTTCATTGGCGCGACGTGACGGTGTCGTCACCTATAACGGCGGCGGTGATTTTTCGCTGATCAGCAGCCGCTTTGCCGTTGGGGGCGAAAACGCCGATATCCTGCTGAGGGTGCTGCCGCCCATCGTCCATATCCACAACGACCAGCCGGGTCAGTCTGCGCTGCGCTGGTCGATGGAGCGGATGATGCAGGAATTGCGCGAACAGCAGCCCGGCGGTTTCCTCGTCGTCGAGCATCTCGCGCATATGATGCTGGTGCAGGCACTCCGCATGCATCTGGCCGAAGGCGAGAAGGGTGGCGTCGGCTGGCTCTTCGCGCTTGCGGACAAGCAGATCGGCGCGACGATCAAGGCCATGCACGACGATCCCGCCCATCGCTGGACACTCGAGGCGCTCGCCGAACGCGCCTGCATGTCGCGCTCGACCTATGCGCTGAAATTCAAGGAAAAGGTCGGCAAACCGCCGATGGAATATCTGATGAACTGGCGGATGCTGCTTGCCGGCGATCGATTGACCAATGGCAGCGAGCCGGTCTCGACCATTGCGCTGTCGCTCGGCTATGAATCGGAAAGCGCCTTCAGCACCGCGTTCAAGAAGCGGATGGGCTGCTCGCCACGGCAATATGGTCGCGCCACGCCCAATACTATCGCGGCATGAGTTCCGACAGCACCTGCGGTGCGATCGCCAGATAGGCACGCATCTGGTCTTTGACGATCATCGGCAGGTCGCCGGACACCTTCGTGTGATAGACATAGCGGCGGATGCCGACGAAGATATTGGTCGAATGCATGCCCCAGACCAGTTCCAACTCGCGCTCGAAAATCGCAATCTCGTCGAAGCCCGGATAGCCGAATTGCGCCCGCACTTCGCCGATCAGCGCGGTGAAAAGTTCGCTCTCCACATGGCTGAGATAGGCTTGTGCGAAAGACGGATCGTCGAGGGCGGCATACCAGAAACCGCGATACCATCGGTCGACATAGATTTGTGGCAGATATTGCTCGTAGAAGCCGACGATCCTGTCGGCGAGCGGACGCGTCCGGTCGGTCAGGATGAGCCGCCATTGCGGGTCCCAATGGGCATTCTGGATCGAATCGCGGATAGCGGCGATCAGGTCCGCCTTGGTCGGGAAATAACGGTGTACCAGCGGCTGCGTGACTTTCACGCGGTCAGCCAGCTCCTGCACGGTGATGCCGAGACCTTTTTCTGAGAAAATATCGATCGCTGCATCGAGCAGCAAGCGCCGCCGTTCCTCGGCCGGAAGATTGCGACGGGTTGCCGTTGCGTGGTCCTTGTTCAGCAATCGCTTTTCCATATGTCCGGTTTGGCATGAAAACCGGAGCTTGGAAATCGCGATTTTCGCAAGATCACAAGGGTTTTATCAGTTGGACGATGCCTGTCGCCTGTGCTCGATCAGGTCCCAGAAATTGCCGAACACATCCTTGAACACGGCAACGGTGCCGTAATCCTCATGCCGCGGTTCCTCGATGAATTCGACGCCGCGCGAGCGATAGAGCGCATGGTCGCGGGCAAAGTCGTCGGTTTGGAGGAAGAAGCTGACACGACCGCCCGTCTGGTTGCCGATGGCCTTCGTCTCTTCGTCGTCACCGGCACGGGCGAGCAGGATGCCGGCGCCGGCCACCGGATCAGGCTTCATCACCACCCAGCGCTTGCCGTCACCGAGCGGATCATCGACCGCGAGCGCAAAACCGAGAACGTCGCGATACCAGGCGATGGCCGTGTCATAATCCGGCACGACAAGAGTGACGAGGAACAGTGAGCGCATCAGTCGTCTCCGCCGGTGGCCGGTGCGGGTGTGCCGCCGCCGCGCTTGATGTTACGGCGAAGCATGCCGACGCTGGCGCCGCCAATGGCGAAGGCCGTAACGAAATAGACGACCATGGCAAACCCGATCAGCGCGAACACGCCGACGACCTCGTGCAGAATACCGGCACGCCGGGTGATGAACTGGTCGGCATAGGCAGCGGCATAGTGTACGGCCACGGCCATGATCAGGGCGGAAATCGCCAGCCGGATAATGCGGCTGACAAAGGCTCTGTCGAAATGCAGATGGCCGCGCCGGATCAGCGTCGTGCCGAGCAGGATGGTCGAGATCCAGGCGGAGGTCACTTCGGCGGTGGCGATGCCCCGCTCGGCGAAGAAGGGGAAGAGCGACACGGCGACGATGCAATTGCAGACCACGGCGAAGGTGGTGAAGCGCATCGGCGTCTTCGTATCTTCACGGGCGAAGAAACCGGGATTAAGCGCCCTGATCATCACGAAGCCGGGCAGGCCAAGGCCATAGATGGCGAGAATGGCCGAGACGCGCGTCGTCATCTCCGGATTGAAAGCGCCGTGTTCGTAGACGACGCGGATGATGTCATCAGACAGCATCCAGATGCCCACGGCCGCCGGCAGCGTCAGGAACAGCACGAATTCGATCGAGCGGTTCTGGATGTTGGAAGCTTCGCGCTGGTAGCCGGCCCGAAGCGACCGCGACAGTTCCGGCAGCAGCACGACGCCGACAGCGACGCCGACGACACCGAGCGGCAGCTGGTAGATACGATCGGCATATTGCAGCGCGGCGATCGCGCCTTCCTTGGTCGAGGCGATCATCTGGCCGATGATCTGGTTGATCTGGGTGATGCCGCCGGTGACCGCGGCGGGGAAAGCCAGCACCAGCAGCCGCTTGACATTCGGCGTCATTCGCGGCCGCCGGAAGCCGATGGTCATGCCGGCATGCAGCACGCCGACATAGAGCACCCCCATCTGCAAAAGGCCCGCTCCCAACACGCCCCAGGAAAGATACCAGGCGGTCGTCAACGGGTCGGCATGCGTATAGAGCGCATAGCCAAGGGCGCCGATCATCAGCACGTTGAGGAAGATCGGCGCCACGGCGGCAGCAAAATAGTGATGCAGCGAATTGAGCATGCCCGACAGCATTGCCGTCAGCGACATGCACATCAGGTAGGGGAACATGACGACAGCGAGCTTCACCGTCACGGCGTATTTCTCGCTGGCCGAATCGAAGCCGGGCGCGATGATGGTGCGCACGATCAGCGGCATCGCCAGTTCCATGACGATGGTGATCAGCAGCAGAATGGTGAAGAGGACGCCGAACACCTCTTCGGAGAAGCGCTTCGCAGCTTCTTTGCCGCCCCCCTCGATCTCCTTGGCAAACAGCGGCACGAAGGCGGCATTGAACGCGCCTTCGGCAAACAGGCGCCGGAAGAGATTGGGGAAGCGGAAGGCAGCGTAGAAAGCGTCGGCCATCGGCCCGGTGCCGAGCGCTGCCGCCATCAGTGTTTCGCGGGCGAAGCCGAAAGCGCGGCTACCCAGCGTCGCACCGCCGACGGTCATGAATTTCTTGACGAGGCTCATTCGTTCTCTGCCGGTTTCTTCACAAGCCGGCCCTTCGGAGACAGCGGCGCCACCACGCCCGGCGCCACCCGCGCCTCGCCGTCGTCGCTGCCGTCGCCGATCACGGTCTTGAGCCGTGCCGCGATCAGCGACTGGCGATTATCGGTGGTGATCTTTTCGCCGGTCAGGTCGGTGACGTAGAAGGTGTCGATCACCTTCTCGCCGAATGTGGTGATGCGCGCCGAGGTGATGTCGAGCGACAGGTCGGCCAGCATCGAGGTGACATCGGAAAGCAGGCCCGGACGGTCGAGGCATTCGATCTCGATGACGGAGAACCTATTGGACAGCATGTTCGAGATCGTCACGCTCGGCGCGATGACGAAGGTCTTGTCCTGCTTGCGGTTCTTGGTGCGCGTGGCGATCACTTCGGGCAGCCGGCGTTTGCCGGACAGCACGTCTTCGATCGTTTTCGAAATCGTGCCGGCGCGGCGCAATTCGTCGGCATCTTCCTTGAACTGCCGGCTGATATGGATCGTGTCGAGCGCCCGGCCAAAGGCGGTGGTGAAAATCTGCGCATTGGCGATGTTGGCGCCCGCTGCGGCGCAGCAGCCGGCTATGACCGCCAGCAAGCGCGGATGGTCGGGCGCGAACACCGTGATTTCCGTGATCGCGTGGAAACTGTCCGTGCGCACCATAGTGGCGAGCGCCTTGTCCTCGCGGTCGGCATCGCGAATGAACGTGGTATGCCGGATCTGGTCTTCGAGCGGCACCGACAGCAGATAAGGCTGATAGTGCATGCGCACATAGGCGTTGCGCTCGCTGTCCGGCCAGTCCGACAGCGCGTCGGCGAGCCGGTCGCGGGCGATATGGGCGCGCTCGGTGCGCGGGCTTTCGGAAAAGCCGCCAGCAAGCACCAGTTCCGCCTCATAATAGAGAATCCGCAAGAGCTGGCCTTTCCAGCCGTTCCAGACGCCGGGGCCGACGGCGCGGATATCGGCGACCGTCAAGATCAGCAGCATTTTCAGCCGTTCGAGCGATTGCACCTTGCTGGTGAAATCGGCGATCGTCTTCCAGTCGTTGAGGTCGCGCGTCTGCGCCATCATCGACATAACAAGATGTTCTTCGATCAGCCAGGCGACCATTTCGGTCTGTTTCGGCGTCATGCCGAACCGCGGGCAGAGTTTTCGCGCGACTTTCGCGCCCGCGGTCGAATGATCTTCCGGGCGGCCCTTGGCGATGTCGTGCAGGAGCACGGCGACATAGAGCGCCTCGCGATCTTCGATACCCTTGATCAGGCCGGAGATCAGCGGATGCGTTTCCGCGCCTTCGCCCTTTTCGATGCTGGAAAGAATGCCGACGGCGCGGATCAGATGTTCGTCGACCGTATAGTGATGATACATCGAGAACTGCATCATCGCGACGATCTTACCGAATTCCGGAATGAAACGGCCGAGCACGCCTGCTTCGTTCATTCGTCTGAGAATGAGTTCCGGGTCACGCCGCGACGTCAGGATGGCGAGGAACTGCCGATTGGCCTCCTCGTTGTTGCGCAGCGTATCATTGATCAGCCCGAGCGAGCGGGTGACGTGCTTGAGCGCGTTCGGATGGAATTCCAACCCGTTCAGATCGGCGATGTGGAAGAGGCGGATCAGGTTCACCGGGTCACGCTGGAACACGTCGGGCCGGCTGAGATCGATACGGCCCTTGTCCTCGACGAAATCCTGTGTACCGGCGATCTTGCGGCGGCGATGGGCGAAGCGGCTGAAGACGCCGCTCAGACCATGCGGTTCCTTCACCTGCTCGTCTTCCAAGGCGGCGCAAAGAATGCGCGTCAGGTCGCCGACATCCTTGGCGACGAGGAAATAATGCTTCATGAAGCGTTCGACGGCCGACAGGCCAGGTCGGGGCTTATAGCCGAGAGCGGTGGCGACATCCGATTGCAGGTCGAAGGACAGCCTGTCCTCCGGCTTGCCGGTGATGAAATGCATGTGGCAGCGCACCGCCCAGAGGAAATCCTCAGCCTTTTCGAACAGCCGATATTCCGTCCGTGACAGCACGCCAAGCTGGACGAGATCGGCTGTGTCGTGGACGCGATAGAAATATTTGGCAATCCAGAACAGCGTGTGCAGGTCGCGGATACCGCCCTTGCCTTCCTTGACGTTCGGCTCGACCAGATAGCGGGTATTGCCGGATTTCTGGTGCCGGTCATCGCGCTCGGCAAGCTTTGCTGCAACGAATTCGGCCGCGGTGGTGCGCACAATCTCGTTGTCGAAGCGGGTTTCGAGTTCTTTCTTCAGCGCGACATTGCCGCAGATAAAGCGGGTTTCGAGGATCGCGGTACGGATGGTGATGTCGGTCCTGGAAAGCCGGATGCATTCCTCGACCGTGCGCGTCGCGTGTCCCACCTTCTGGCCCATATCCCAGAGCAGGTAGAGAATGAACTCGACCACCTTCTGGCTCCAGGCGGTCTGCTTGCCCGGCAGCAGGAAAAGCAGATCGATGTCGGAGCCCGGCGCCAGCGTCGCCCGGCCATAGCCGCCGACGGCGGTGACGCAGAGCGTGGTCGAGCTTGACGGGAAGACATAGCGGGTGGCGAAATCGAAGGCCTGCATCAGCAGCTGGTCCTGCAGCCAGGAAATGCGCCGGGCGCAGCCCATGCCGGACCCATCCTCGTTGAGGATCTGGTGCGCCTTTGCGCGACCTTCCTGGTTAGTGCTGCGGAAAAAGGCGAGCAAGGCGGCGCGCGACGCTTCCGGATCGGCCTTGTATTTGGCGCCGATCGCCGTAACACCGGCCTGGAACGCCGCGACGTCGAGGATATCCGAATCGCCCGTCTCGGTCTTTTCCGCCAGGGCCTGCTTCTGCTGCATCAAAGAGTTCCTCTCCGGTAATCACCGGATGCCGGGGCTATAGCCTGAAGCCTTAGCGAAATACAGAAAATTGTTTGCGCGGCGCTTAACACCACGCGATTGGGCCAAAAATTCGGCGGGCGTCGCAAGACGCCCGCCGACCCGAGACAAGAGATGCGGAGAGGCTGCTCAATGCTGGTCGAGGCGCGTGTCGCGTCCGACTGCTTCCCAGGTTTCGAGGTCGGCCAGCAACGCCTTGGCGTGGTCGCGGATGGCATCGATCGCATCGCCGCCGAGCTGCAGCCGAAACGGTGTCTTGTCTGCCGCCAATGCTTTGTCGATTGCCGCCGCCGCCTTCAGCGGGTCGCCATCCTGGGTGCCATCCATCTCTTGCATCGCTTTGCGCACGCCGGACAGCGCGTCGCGATAATCGTCGTGCACGGGCATGAATCGCTCCGAGCTGCTGACCAGCGCGGTGCGGAAGGCGCCCGGCTCGACCACCAGTACCTTGATACCGAAGCTCGAAACCTCCTGCACCAGCGCCTCCGAATAGCCTTCGAGCGCGAATTTGCTGGCGGAGTAGGCGCCGACGCCGGCAAAGGACATCTGGCCGCCCATGCTGGAAATCATCACGACCGCGCCGCTCTTCTTCGCCCGCATATGCGGCAGCGCAGCCTGCGTGACCGCGGCCGCGCCGAAGAAATTGGTATCCATCAGCGCCCGCAACTCATGTTCGAGCGTCTCCTCCGCCGCACCGACAATGGCATAGCCGGCATTGTTGACCAGCACGTCGATGCCGCCGAAACGCTCAATGGCGGCGGCCACCGCCTGCTTGGCGTCGTGCGGCTTCGTCACGTCGAGTTCGTGAACGAGAACACGGCCCGGCGCCTTGGCTTCCAATGCTCCAAGCTTCGCAACCGTGCGAGCCGTGGCACCGACATTGTAGCCTTTCGACAGGGCGTAGTTGGCAAAGGCATGGCCGAAGCCCGAGGATGCGCCGGTAATGAACCATGTAGGGATATGAGCAGTCATTTGTCGTCTCCTTCGCTCAGCTTGTCTGCTGGAGAGGAACTTATGCGGAAGTTCGGACAACGATAAGACAGTTCAATTCGTATAGATTATGCGATATGGCTCATGAATGGACAGAGATTTGCTCGTTCACTTTCCGGTCTTTCTCTCCGTCGCCCGCCGTGGTGGCTTTGCCGCCGCGGCTGCGGAACTTGGCATGAGTCCATCAGCCGTCAGCCACTCGATCCGCCAGATCGAGATGCGCCTTGGTCAGCCCCTGTTCGCCCGGACGACGCGCAGCGTGGCACTGACGGAAGCCGGCCGTAGCCTTATGGACTCGGTCGGCGACGCTTTTCTCGAAATCGGCGAGGCGGTCGACCGGCTGCGGTCGAATGCCGGTACTGTCGCCGGGCATCTGAGGCTCAGCGTCCCGCGCACGGCGCTCGACATCGTCGTCACACCGGTGCTGGCAGAACTGAGCCGCCGCCATCCGGACCTCGTTGTCGAGATCGCCAGCGAAGACGCCTCGATCGACATCATTTCGAGCGGCTTCGACGCCGGCGTCCGGCTCGGCGAGATGATCGCGCAGGACATGATCGCCACGCGACTGACGCCGCCTTTCCGCATGATCATGGTCGCCTCGCCGGCCTATCTGGCACGCATGGGCGAGCCGAAACGCATCGCCGATCTTTCGGATCACAATTGCATCCGCTTCCGGCTGATTTCCTCGGGCGCGCTTTATGATTGGGAGTTGGAGGAAGCCGGCAAAGATATCAAAGTGGCAACGAAGGGAACGGTGATTGTCACCGATGCGACCTATGCCAAGGAACTCGCCCTTGCCGGAGTGGGAATCGCTTATTTAATGGAACCGCTGTCTCGGCAGGAGATCGAGGTAGGCAGACTCGAAGTCGTCCTCGCCGAACACGCCGTCGAAGAGCCGGGCCTGTTCCTCTACTATCCACGGAAAGCATCGACGGCCCCGAAGCTCAGGGCCTTTATCGATGTCGCGAAAGAAGTGCTGACAGCGAGAGTGGATCGAACGTGGATGGCAAGCCAGAACCAGTTTGAGGCCAAGAGCTCTTAAGCTGTTACGATGAATTTTGTGGAGATAAATTATGCTTTACGTAACTCGTAAATCTCGGTAGTTTACTGCATGATTGTGAGCTATCGCGATAAACGCACCGAGCGGTTTGCCCTTGGTGATCATGTGCGAGAGTTTTCGGGTTTTGCGCGCCAAGCTGAAATACGGCTTGATCGGTTGGAGACGGCGCAGAATTTGGGTGACCTCGCGGCATTGCCGGGAAATCGCCTTGAGGCGTTGAAGGCCGACAGGGCGGGGCAGTATAGCATCCGCATCAATGACCAATGGCGGATTTGCTTTGAATGGCCGGCGAATTCATCCGGCCCGACGAATGTAGAGATTGTCGATTATCACTAGGAGAATGCACATGGCCCGCACCCCTATTCATCCCGGCGAGCATCTCGCCGAAGAGCTGCATGAGCTGGGCCTTTCTGCGGCGGAGGCCGCACGTCAACTGGATGTGCCAGTGAACCGGATCACCGGCATCATCAATGGGCAGCGGGGAATCACGGCCGACACCGCCTTGCGCCTCGGTCACTGGTTCGGCACGACCCCCGAATTCTGGCTTAATCTCCAGCTTCTTTACGAACTTCGCCTGGCGCAAAATGAAGTCGGTGAGAAGATCGAGCAGTTGCCCCGCCTTGATCGCAAGTCGATGCCGGCCGAGATTAGGCCAGCCTCGTTGTGACACGGTTATAAGCTTTCGAGGTGGGAGCCTGACGACTGCCCTCTTTACGCCCGCCGTGCCGCTGGCGGCGTCAACTGTTCGCCAAGTTCCGCGATCCGGTCGACGGCGATCCGGAGATCGTCGTCCGGCACTGTCAGCGACAGCCGCACGAAATCGACCGCCTCGGCGCCGAAGGACGAGCCGGGCATCACGGCCACATGCTTGTCTTTCAACAGCTTCCAGGCAAATTCCTCGCCGGAAAGCCCGGTTCCGGTAACATCGAGCAGGATGAACATGCCGCCTTCCGGCATCAGCGGCGCGATCGTGTTGGAGCCCTTGATATGCTCGGCGACGATTTTTGCGCGGCGGAAATAATTGGCCTTCATGATCTCGGCGGTATCGAAATGTTCGTTGAGCGCCATCGCCGTCATGTCGGCGATGAAGGGTTGGCCGCCGAACAGCATGGTTTCGGAGACCGGCAGCAATCGTTCGCAGAATTCCACCGGCCCTGCTGCCCAACCGCTGCGGAAGCCCGGTGCGGCATGCGATTTAGAGATCGACGACACCGCGATCACCCGTTCGGCCAGGCCCGGATCGTCGAAAGGTGAGAAGAACGATTTGTCGAAGATCAGCTGTTCATAGACTTCGTCGCAGACGATCCACAGGTCATGCTTGCGGCAGACCGCGCCGATGGCATCGATCTCCTCCTTCGACAGCACCGCGCCGGAGGGATTGTGCGGATTATTGAGCAGCAATACCCGGCATTCCGGTGTGATCGCCGCTTCGAGGTCGGCGACCTGCAGATGGAAGCGTTTTTGCGGATGCAGCGGCACCGGAATGAGCTTCGCTCCCGTCGAGGCGACGACACCTTCATAGGTCGCATAGAGCGGATCGCCGGTCAGCACGGTATCACCCGCCTCGACAAGGCCCATCATGACGGCGAAAAGCGCAGTCTGGGTGCCCGGGAAGCAAAGAATGTTGCGTTCGGTGACATCGGGCCGGCGCTTCCGGTATTTGTCCACCAGCGCTTTGACGATCAACGGTTCGCCGCGGCCGTTGGAATAGCGGGTGCGGCCGGCATACATGGAGCGTGCGCATTCGTCGAGCAGCCGCTTGTCCGGTGCCAGGTCGGGCTCGCCGATCGTCAGTTCGATGACCGGGATGCCCGAATGGACCATGTCGCGCGCCTCGACATGCACGGCCCATTTGCCGGAACCGAGACCCGTCAGACGGTTGGTGATCGAAGCGTAGCGCATTGTCGTTCCTTTCGTTCTCAGCCGAGCGCGAGCCCGGTCAGTTTCTCGACGGAGGCAAGTGCGATCCGTCCAAGTTCTCCGTCGGCAAACATCTCGCCGGCCATGCAGCCTTCCAGCCACAGTCCGTCGATCAAGCCGTTGATGGCGATCGCCAGCGACCGCTGCTCGCCGTCGATAACGGCTCGGTCCGCGGATTTCATCGCGTCGCCGAGCAATTGTTCCAGCGTGTCGCGATAGGAGAGGTAACCTTCGCGGTGGATGGCGGCGAGCGCCGGGTCGACGCCGGTCTGCGAGATGAAGGTCGCCCAGAGCGACAGCATCCGCTGGTCGATGACCGGTTCCTGGAAATTGGCCAGCACGAAGATCTTCAGCCGCGCCGCTGCATCGTGGATCTTCTCGTCGGCAGCCTTGCTGGCGCTCTCGAACATCGTGAACACGACTTCGCGATAGGCCGCCTGGAACATCAGTTCCTTGCTGACGAAATAGTGCCGGATCAGGCCCGGCGTGACGCCGGCCCGGTCGGCGATCTGGCGGACGGTCGCACCCTGGATGCCATATTCGGCGATGCAGTCGAGCGTGGCGGCAATCAGGTCCTGCCGCCGCACATCCTCGCTCTCGTGATGGAACGACCGCCGCGTCATCAGCCCTCCCGGAGGATCGGTCGGGTGAGGCAGGTCGGCCCGCCTTCGCAGGCGATGCACAGCGCATCGGCCACAAATGTCTCGACCTCGCAGCCGGCCGCTTCCATGGCGGCTTTCGTCTTCGGAAAACCTTCGACCATGATCACCTTCTTCGGCGAGGTCGGCAGCACGTTGAGGTTCAGGCCATTGCTCGCGGCGAATTCTTCCTCGGGCGCAACGATCATGGTGATGCCGCGTTCCCTCAGCAACAGGTAGAACGAGGCCGGCAGCAAAGACCCATGCACCAGCGCCAGGTCATCGGCCAGCGGCGAAATGACGCTCATCAGATGCAGGCAGGCTTCCTCGCCCTGCCAGAGCGGCAGGTCGAAGCCGAGCACGGTAACGCCGAGCGGCTTCAGGATTTCGGCCACCTGGTCGATGCCAGCCTGGTTGCTGCGCACGCCGCGGCCGATCGCAAGCGTCTTTTTGTCGATCCAGACGCAGTCGCCGCTTTCGACCGTGCCGGGCGCCGTCAGCCGGCCGAGAATCGGCACATCAGCCTTGCGATAGGCCGCTTCATGCAGGTCTCCTTCCGCCAGGCGAAGCTTCTTGCCCATGCGCAGGATGACCGCACCGCCTTCGGTGACAAAGGAAGGATCCTGGGTGAACATGGCGTCGGCCAATCCATCGCCCTCATCCTCGATCCAGGTGATCTCGGCGCCGGATTTCTCCACCAGCGCGGCGAAATGCGCATATTGCGCTATGGCTTTTTGTGCATCGAAGGTCGGGCCGTAGTGCCATTCGTGGGCATCAGCGGCGAGCAGGCTCTTGCCAGGCCTACGCATGAGGACACGAGACAGGCGGCTGGACATCGCCTGGGAACCATAGGCACGCATTCAGAACTCCATTTTGGGCATTTCCGGAGCAAAATCCGGCAGCTAGAACTTTTATAGATTATACACTTGAATAATTGCAAAACAAGTGCTTTACTGATTTTTAATAGCCGGTCGGTGGCCAGTTGCCGACACGGAATAACGAATAACTGGGGAACATGAGCCGTTGTGTCTCTCGCAACGGCTTCAAGAAAAGCGGGCGCGTAAAAGCAGCCTGGTATTGGCGGTATCATGACAGACTCGGCGCAAGCCATCGAGATCGTAAACCTGCATAAAAAATTCGGACCGCTGGAAGTGCTGAAGGGTGTATCCCTCTCGGCCAAACAGGGCGATGTCATCGCTATCATCGGCGGCTCCGGTTCCGGTAAATCCACCTTTCTGCGCTGTATCAACTTGCTGGAGCAACCAAGCGCCGGCACGATCACCATTCATGGCGAAACCATCGACATGAAGAGTGACGGGCGTGGCGGGTTGACGCCGGCCAATCACAAACAGGTGCGGCGCATCCGGACCCAGCTTGGGATGGTGTTCCAGAGCTTCAATCTCTGGCAGCACATGACGGTGTTCCAGAACGTCATCGAGGTGCCGGTTCATGTCCTCGGGGTGCCCAGGGACAAGGCCGCGGCCACGGCCGAGACGATCCTGCGCCGCGTCGGGCTGCACGAGAAGCGCGACATCTATCCTGCCTTCCTGTCGGGCGGCCAGCAGCAGCGTGTGGCCATTGCCCGCGCACTTGCGATCGAGCCGCTGGCCATGCTGTTCGATGAACCGACATCGGCGCTCGATCCGGAGCTCGTCGGCGAAGTGCTCGCCGTCATCGGCGACCTCGCCAAGGAAAAACGCACGATGATCCTCGTCACCCACGAGATGAAGTTCGCGCGCAATGTCGCCAGCCATGTGGTGTTTCTCCGCAATGGCCTGATCGAAGAACAGGGCCCGCCGGATCAGGTGTTCGGCGCACCCAAATCCGAAGCACTGAAGAAGTTCATCTCTTCGGTGCACTAGCGCATGTCTCCCGAAAATCGGAACCGGTTTAGGGACGAAGACAGGTGCAAAAACCGCCACACACACCTTTGATAATAAGGGAGAATCATATGAAATTGGGATTGAAGATCGCTGCCGCGGCACTCGCGCTCGGCCTGACTGGCGCCGTCGCAGCGCAGGCGGAAACGGTGAAGGTCGGCTTCGCCGCCGAGCCCTATCCGCCGTTCACCTCGCTCGACGCTTCGGGCAAGTGGGTCGGCTGGGAAGTCGAGTTCCAGGAGGCCATCTGCAAGCAGGCCAAGCTCGATTGCGTGATCACCCCGGTCGCCTGGGACGGCATCATCCCGGCGCTGACCAGCCACAAGATCGATATGATCATCGGCTCGATGTCGATCACCGCCGAACGCGAAAAGACCATCGATTTCTCCGACAAATATTACAACACGCCCACCGGCATCATCGGCAACAAGGACGACAAGATCGCCTCCACGCCGGACGGTCTGGCCGGCAAGGTGATCGGTGTTCAGGTTTCCACCGTCCACGCCGACTATGCCCACAAGCACTTCACCAAGGCCCAGGAAATCAAGGAATACCAGACGCAGGACGAGGCCAACCAAGACCTCGCCGCCGGCCGCATCGATGCGATCCAGGCCGACGCCATCGCGCTCGACGCCTTCCTGAAGTCCGATGCCGGCAAGTGCTGCGACTATAAGGGCGATGTTGCCGATGATCCGGCCGTTCTCGGCGCCGGCGTCGGCATCGGCGTCCGCAAGGAAGACACCGCGCTGAAGGCCAAGCTCAACGACGCGATCAAGGCGATCCGCGCCGACGGCACCTATGACACGTTCTCGAAGAAATATTTCAACTTCGACATCTACGGCAAGTAATCCATGAGCGGCGCATGGCGGCTTCGCCATGCGCCTCCAGGCCATTTTTAGAAACCGGCGCCGATGTATCAATCGTTTCTGACCTTATCCGATGCCAGCCTTTCGGCTTTCGACCTGAACGGCTGGGGCGGGCAGATGCTGAAAGGCCTGCTGGCCTCGATGGAGATCGCTGTCGGGTCATACTCTCTTGGTCTGATCATCGGCATGTTCGGCGCGACGGGCAAGCTTTACGGCGGTGAGGTGGCCCGCGACCTCTGGGAGGTCTATACGACCCTCGTGCGCGCCGTACCGGAACTGGTGCTGATCCTGCTGCTCTATTATGCCGGCACGGATGCGGTGAACCAGGTTCTGGTTCTGCTTGGCTATGCACGGATCGACATCAGCGGACTGTTTGCAGGCATTCTCGTGCTCGGTGTCGTGCAGGGCGCCTATTCGACGGAAGTGCTCAGAGGTGCCATCAAGTCGATCCCGGCTGGCCAGATCGAGGCTGCGCGTGCCTATGGCATGCCATCGTTCATGATTTTCCGCCGCATTACGCTGCCGGCGATGTTGCCCTATGCATTGCCTGGGCTTGGAAACCTCTGGATGGTGGCCACCAAGGACACGTCCTTGTTGGCGGTTGTCGGCTTTACCGAACTGACGCTCGCGACGCGTCAGGCTGCCGGTGCGACGAAGGCTTACATGAGTTACTATCTGGCTGCCGGCGCGCTCTATTTCGCGGTGTTCCTCGTATCAAATGCGGCCCTGCGACTGTCGGAGCGGCGATCGCGGCGCGGAATAGCGGGAGCGGCCCGATGAGCGAAGAGGTCATCATACCTCCGGCGGAGCCGGTGCCGGAATTCAAGGGCAGCCTGTTCAAGCCGCATCGGATCGTGATGATCCTGATCGTACTGGCACTGGTGGTTCTCGCGGTCACCACCCTGCGCTGGGACTGGCTTCCGAACTATGAAGGCATGATCGTGGCTGGCATCGGCCGGTCTCTTGCCATGCTGTTTTCGTCGGCGATCGTCGGTTTTATTTTGGCCGTCCTGCTGGGCATGGGCATGGTTGCCGGTCCATGGTGGATAAAAGCGCTCTGCACAAGTTTCTGCTCGATTATCCGAGGCACGCCGCTGCTCTTGCAGCTATGGCTGCTTTACTATGGCCTCGGTTCGGTTTTCTCGCTCTATCCGGGTCACAGGCAGTGGCTGCTCTGGCCCTATCTCAGGGAAGCTTGGCCCTATGGCTTCGCCGCCCTGACGATCTCCTTCGCCGGCTATGAGGGCGAGGTAATGCGCGGCGCCTTCGCCGGCGTGCCCCGCGGCGAACTGGAGGCCGCCCGCGCCTATGGCATGACCCCCTGGACGCTCTTCCGTCGCGTCTGGCTGCCGCGCGCCGTGCAGCGGGCACTGCCGACCTTGAACGGCGAGACCGTGCTGCAGCTGAAGTCGACGCCGCTGGTGGCGACGATCACGGTCGTGGATCTTTATGGCGTGGTGTCGAAGATCCGCCAGGATACGTTCCTCACCTATGAACCGCTCCTGCTGCTGGCCCTGGTCTATATGACGCTGACAGGCATATTGGTCGCGGTGTTCCGGTATTTCGAGAACAAGATACCGGTCAAGATGTAGACCTTGGGGGCGTGGCACCCCCCTCTGCCCTGCTGGGCATCTCCCCCACAAGGGGGAGAGTGGCTCGCGGTGCGCCCACAGCCCCAAACAAACGCTGCTGCGAATGCAACGGTAAAGATACGAGCGAGAGGGCGCCCCATCCATTCTCCCCCTTGTGGGGGAGATGCCCRGCAGGGCAGAGTGGGTAAGCTCCAGGCTCCTAACTTACGCCTTCTGCACACCCGGCATCGGCTTGAGCACGCTCATCAGCGCCCCGTAGGGCATCAGCATGACGAACGCCACGATCATCTTCACCGAGAAATCCCCGAGCGCCCAGGACACCCAGCGCGGCGCTTCGGCGTGCAACACGCCGAGCAACGGCGCCCAGCCGATGGCGAAATCGTTGTTCGGGCCGAGGAACGAGAAAGCCGGTGCGAAGGCGAAGGAGAAGAACATCACCGTATCGAGCATCGAGCCGATCACCGAGCCGACCAGCGGCGCCCGCCACCAGGCCTGCCGGCGCAGCCGGTTGAACACCGAGATGTCGAGCATCTGGCCGAAGAAGAAGGCCGAGCCAGAAGCCATGGCGATGCGCGGCTCGGCAACGAACCAGGAGAAGGTGACGCCGACGATGAAGCCGCAGATCACCACGATGCGTGCATATTTCGGCCCGAACTGGCGATTGGTGAGATCGGTGACCAGGAAGGCGATCGGATAGGTGAAGGCACCATAGGTCAGCAGATCGGCAAGATTGATGCCGAACAACGTGCCCTGGACCGGAAACTGAACCAGCACGTTGGAAGCGACGACGACAAGCGTCATCAGGATCACATAAATGAATGTATAGCGTTGCGCCCGCATTTTTTTATCCTGGGTGATGCCACCAGTTGGAGTTGACGATATCTTTGTTTGTTTTCGCATGTCTCCGAAACCGTTTTCATTTTCGGGAGACATGCACTGGACACAGAAAAAAGGCCTGAACGGAGCCGTTCAAGCCTTCATCCGTGAGATCGAAGCCTTGATCAGGCTGCGAGCTTCTTGACGATCTGACGCTTCAACAGACGGGCGCGGACCGAAAGATCGGACTCATCAGCCTTGGCCAGGAAAGCGTCGAGGCCACCGCGATGCTCGACCGAGCGCAGCGCATGCGCCGAAACGCGAAGACGGAAACGCTGGCCCAGCGCGTCCGAGATCAGCGTGACGTTGCACAGGTTCGGCAGGAACCGACGCTTGGTCTTGTTGTTGGCATGGCTGACATTGTTCCCGGTAAGGACGGCCTTGCCGGTCAGTTCGCAGCAACGGGACATTTTAACACCTATTCTATTCGCACTGGCAACAGGATGACGCACCCGAAAGTCGGGCCTGCGCTCCGCTGGCCTGTTTTGGAAGTTGCGGTTCCTTAAAGACCGCTGCTTGGACTGTCAAGCCAAACTTGGCCTGCAGTCGAATTTTCTCGGGGCGTGGCCTTTTGCCACTTGCCAAGAAAAACCACATTAGCTTTCTACTCCGTGGCTGTCACCATCAGGGCTCCTGAATGTTCAAGCGTCTTCTCACATTTTCTGTTGCCGCCTTGCTCGGCCTTTTCGGCCCTGCTGTCGGCGCTGAGGAAGTGCTGAACCACACCAATTACGAGATCGCCCTTTCGGGCCTGCCGCTCGCCAATGCGTTTTTCCAGGCGCGCAAGAGCGGCAAGACCTATTCCATCGATGCTCAGATCGCCTCCACCGGCATTGGCGGCATCATTTCCGACGCCAAGGCGGAAATGTCGTCCTACGGCATCGTCAAGAATGGCACGTTCGATCCGCAGCAATTCTCCTTCCGCTACAAATATGGCCGCAAGGCGCGCAGCTTCGAGACCCATTTCGACGAAGGCAATGTCACATCTTCGGTCGCCGAGCCGGAGATGAGGAAGCGCAAGAATTGGATCGATGTCAGCCCGGACGACCTGAAGGCGGTCACCGACCCGATCGCCGGTCTGGTCGTGCCTTTGAAGGTGGATCCGTGCCAGTCCGAGATCAAGATCTATGACGGTGAATCGCGGCTCAGCCTGAAACTGTCGCGCAAGCGCGAGGACCAGTTCAAGATCAAGGGGTTTGCCGGCGACGCGATCGTCTGTTCGGTCCGCTACGAACCGAAATCCGGCTATCGCAAGGGCCGCAGCGACGTCGAATATATCCGCAAGCTGTCGAGCATGGAAATCTGGTTTGCGAAGTCGGCTCTTCTCAATGTATATGCGCCAGTATTCTTCTCGGTCCCGACGCGATACGGCACGCTGACGGTCACGGCGACGCGTTTCGACGGCTAGCCGCCCGGGCGCATCCAATGCCGGAAGATGATCTCGAAGGTTTTGCTGATGCTGCGCGCGACACTATCGGGTTTCTCGGCAATTCTGATGTGGGCGCTTCTGGCCCTGTTCACCGCCGCGTCGGGCAAGATGCCGCCCTTTCAGCTTGCGGCGATCTGTTTCGCCATTGGCTCGCTGCCGGGCATTTTCACCTTCATCCTCAGGCCTGAGCGGCTGAAACTTCTGAAGCAGCCGCCTGCCGCCTGGGCAACGGGCGTGATCGGCCTGTTCGGCTATCACTTCTTTTATTTCACCGCCTTGCGCAGTGCACCGGAGGTCGAAGCGGGACTGATTTCCTATCTCTGGCCCCTGCTGATCGTGCTCGGCTCGGCCATGCTGCCGGGCGAGCGGCTACGGCTCGTGCATATCCTTGGCGCCCTGATCGGCTTCGCCGGCACCTTCCTGATCGTGTCGCGCAACGGCCTGAATTTCGATAACCGGTATACGATCGGTTATCTCGCCGCCCTTGTTTGCGCTTTCATCTGGTCGACCTATTCGCTGGTCAGCCGTCGCTTTGGCGACGTGCCGACCGATGCCGTCACCGGTTTTTGCCTGGCGACATCAATCCTGTCGGCGCTTTGCCATATGGCGCTGGAAACGACGGTCTGGCCGCAGGCGACATCGGAATGGCTCGCCGTGATCGGCCTTGGCCTGTTTCCGGTCGGTCTGGCCTTCTATGCCTGGGACTATGGCGTCAAGAAAGGCAATATCCAGATTCTTGGCGTGGCGAGCTATGCCGCACCGGTGCTCTCGACCTTGGCGCTCGTGCTTGCCCACTTTGCCGAACCCTCGTGGCGGATCCTGATCGCCTGCCTGCTGGTTTCGCTCGGCGCACTCCTCGCCGTCTCCGGCAATTTCTTCAAGAAGCAGCCGGCCTGACATGGCCCCGGTCTTCCGCTTCGCGCCGAGCCCGAACGGAGAGCTGCATCTCGGCCATGCGCTGTCGGCGCTGCTGAATTTCGACATGGCAAAAGCGTCTGGCGGCCGATTCCTGCTGAGGATCGAGGATATCGACCCGGCCCGCTGCCGGCCGGAATACGAGGCTGCCATTTACGAGGACCTGCGCTGGCTGGGCCTCACTTGGGAGAAGCCGGTACGGCGGCAATCCGAACATGTGGCGGACTATCGCGCGGCGCTGGAGACGTTGAATGGGCGAGGGCTGGTCTATCCCGCCTTTCTGTCGCGGGCAGAGGTGAAGGCGAGAGTGACGGTGTTCGAGGCCGGAGGTGGCGTCTGGCCGCGTGATCCGGATGGGACGCCGATTTATCCGACGGAGGAGCGAGGGCTCGATCCGGAATTGGCTGCGAGGCGGATTGCGGCGGGCGAGCGGCATATGTGGCGGCTGGATATTGAGAGGGCGCTGTCGGAGATTGCGGCTACCCCCCTCTGGCCTGCCGGCCATCTCCCCCTCAAGGGGGGAGATTGGATGGGGCGACCACCCCGGCCTCTCTCTCCTCAAGTGGTTTTCAATGACCCAACGCCGGCGGAGGGTGGAGAGCGAGCCACGAGTCAATCTCCCCCCTTGAGGGGGAGATGGCCGGCAGGCCAGAGGGGGGTAGACGCGGCAACACAAGCTCTCGCCTGGACCGAAACCTCCTCCGGTCTCCCAGAAACCATCCCCGCCGACCCCTCCATCTGGGGCGACGTCGTGCTCTGGCGCTGGGACGCGCCCTCCAGCTATCACCTCTCCGTCGTCCTCGACGACGCGCTACAGGGCATAACCCACATCGTTCGCGGCCGTGACCTCTACCACGCCACGCCAGTGCATCGCCTGCTGCAAACCCTTTTCGGCCTGCCTGCCCCGATCTACCACCACCACGCCTTGCTGCTCGACGCGTCAGGCGAAAAGCTCTCCAAAAGTCTCGGCTCAACCGGCCTGCGTGTCCTCCGGCAGGCGGGTCTCAGCCCGTTCGACATCCGGCGCCGGATCGGCCTCGATGACCTGCCGGCGTGACAGGTACCGGCCGATCAGGTGGCGGACGCGGTATTTCATCAGCGCTGCATTGATCTCCGCGCCGAGCATGAAAATCGCCGCCGCCATATAGAGAAAAGCCAGCGCGATCATGATCGATGCCAGCCCAGCATAGGTCGCGGCATAGTTGTTGAATGTGCTGAGATAATCGGCGAAGAGGTAGCCACCCGCGAGCCAGGCAAAAATGGTGAGCAGGACGCCGGGCAGCACATCGAGGAAGCTGCGCCTGCTATAAGGCAGCCAGAGATGGGCGACGAACAGCACGATCAGCACCGTGATCCCGGCGCCCCAGAGGCTCCAGCTGTTGACGACGATCATGAAATCCTTGGCCCAGGGAATCCACTTGCCCGCGAAGCGCACCGCCAGCGGTGCCGCGACCAGGAAGGTCGACAGCGCCACCAGCGCCAGCACGGCGGCGAGCACATAGCAAAGGCTGATCGGACGGGTGATATACCAGCGGCGCGGATCATAGACGCGATAGGCGCGATTGAGCGAGATTCTCAATGCCTCGACGCCGTTGGACGAGAAATAGAAAGCCGCCAGAACCGAGACCGTCAACAGGCCGCCGCGCGGCACCGTCAGCACCTGCACCACTTCCTTGGCGATCGGCTCGGCGATGATTTGCGGCAGATTGTCGAAGATCAGGTGCACCGCGGTCGAGGAAAACTGGTCCGCCCCGAGAAAGGTCGCGAGCGTCGTGCCGAAGATCAGGAACGGAAAGATAGCCAGAAGCGCCGAAAGCGCCACATGACTCGCCATCGCCCAGCCATCGTCGTCGGAAAAATGCCAGAAAGCATCGAAGGCGACTTTCCAGACCATGCGGACGAATGTCAGCATCCAACCTCCAGGCTTTTGTATCGTGGCTGGTGCGAATATGGGAAACAAACGTTGCCTTGTCGAGGAATCCTATCGAAATGAATGAAAAGCCAAGCATCATCRTCACCGGCGCCTCGTCAGGAATCGGTGCTTATGCCGCAAGAGTGTTGAAGGCCGATGGTTGGCGGGTTTTTGCCACAGTGCGCCGCGAGGAGCAGAAGCTGAGCCTCGAATCGGAGGGCATCGAGGCCTTCCTCATGGACTACACGAAGCCGGAGACGATCAACGCGCTGGTCATAGCGGTCCTGGAGCGCACCGGTAGCAGGCTCGACGCGCTCTACAACAACGGCGCCTATGGTCAGCCTGGCGCCGTCGAAGACCTGACCACGGACGTGCTGCGGCTGCAATTCGAGACCAACTTCTTTGGCTGGCATGAACTGACCCGGCAGGTGATCCCGATCATGCGCCGCCAGGGCCGCGGGCGGATCGTCAATTGCTCCTCCATCCTCGGCCTCGTCCCCTATCCCTGGCGTGGTGCCTATAATGCCTCGAAATTCGCGCTCGAAGGCCTGACGCTGACCATGGCGATGGAGCTCTATGGTTCGGGCATTCATGTCAGCCTGATCGAGCCCGGTCCGATCCATTCGGAATTCATGGCCAATGCACTGGCCGCCGCCGAACAGCATATCGACATCGAAGGCTCCGTGCACCGGGCCATATACAAGCGGCAGATTCGCCGGCTCAAGGGTGAATCCGGCCAGGCCAAAGGCAAGCTCGGACCGGAAGCCGTCTATGCCGCACTCCGGCATGCCTTGACGTCACCGCGGCCAAAGCCGCATTATGTGATCACCAAACCGGCCCGGCGCGGCGTTCTCCTCAAGCGGCTGCTGCCAGCGGGCCTTTTCTACAAGATCCTCGCCAGGATGGGATGAGCAGGCCGGGATCAAACCGGATATTGAATCATGGGTACCTTCACGTATTTTGCCGCCATCGTCGTCATGTTCCTGGTGGCGGTCGTTCTTGTGCGCGGCCTCTTCAACATGCTCAGGGGCGGCAGTCCGATGACCTCCAACAAGCTGATGCAGCTGCGCATTCTGCTGCAGGCGATCGCGATCGCTCTGATCATGGCGACGCTGTGGCTGACGGGTGGCGGCCGCTCGCAGAAGACTTCGGAAATCGACATGCCGGCGACGGCGCATGTCCAATCCGTCGCACAGGTCTGAACGGCATGGTCAAGCTCAACAAGATCTATACCCGCACGGGCGATGACGGTACGACCGGGCTTGCGGCCGGCCCGCGCCGCAAGAAGAGTGATCTGAGGGTCGAGGCTTTCGGCGCCATTGACGAGGCCAATGCCGCGATCGGGCTGGCTCAGTTGCATATCGGCGCCCATGCCGAGCTCGGCGCCATGCTGACCCGCATCCAGAACGATCTCTTCGATCTCGGCGCCGATCTCGCGACGCCGGACACCGGGGAAGCTGTCGCCTGGGAGCCGCTCAGAATCATCTCCGGCCAGGTCGATCGGCTCGAACAGGAGATCGACCGGCTGAACGTCCATCTCAAACCGCTCAACTCCTTCATCCTACCGGGCGGCTCGGCGCTGTCGGCGCATCTGCATCTGGCGCGCACCGTGACACGGCGGGCGGAGCGGTTGATGGTGGCTTTGGCCGATGTCGAAGGCGAGGTGGTCAGCCCTGAGGCCCTGAAATATGCCAACCGGCTGTCGGACTTCTTGTTCGTCGCCGCCCGTCATGCCAATGACAATGGATTGGCGGATATTCTCTGGGTGCCGGGCAAGAACAGATAGGAGATTTTCGGCGCATGTTCATACCGCTCTATGACGTCAATGCGCTGAAACATATCCGCCTGCAATATGTCACGATCGGCTTGATCGCGATCAATATCCTGGTCTGGCTCTTCACCCGGGTTCTGGTGACCGACCACTTCGCGTCGACGGCGCCTGGGAGCTTCGGCTATATACCGGCGCTCTTTCACGACAATGTCCGCCTCGACCCGGCCGTCGCCATCGTTCCTGAAGATTTCACCTTCATCACCTATGCCTTCCTGCATGGCGATTTCTGGCATATCGCCATCAATATGATTTTCCTCTGGGTGTTCGGCGACAATGTCGAGGACGCCATGGGGCATGTCCGCTTCCTCGTGTTTTATCTGGCCTGCGCGGCGGCGGCCGCCTGGTTCCACGGTCTGCTCCTGCCGCATTCGCAAGGCCCGCTGATTGGCGCGTCCGGTGCGATTTCCGGTGTCGTCGCCTCCTATTTCTTTCTGCATCCGAAGGTGCGGGTCTGGGTGCTGATCCTGTGGCGCATCCCCTTGCCATTGCCGGCCTTCATTCCGCTGATCTTCTGGATTGGCCAGCAGATCTACATGCTCGCCGTCGATCGCGTCGGCAATGTCTCGTTTGCTGCCCATGTCGGCGGCATCATTGCCGGACTGATCCTGACGCCGCTGCTCAAACGCCGCGACGTGCCACTGTTCGACCGGACGGTGGTGACGCCGCGCGGCGTCCGATTGCGTCCCGACGAACGTCCCCTCGAGGCAGCCCAAGAGCCGTCACGCTGGGGCCGCTGATAAAATCGATTTGAGGATTCGTGCCCGTATTGACGCCCCGATAGCGGCTCTATATTCCCGTTGCGACATTGAGCGGAGGCCGGTTTTCCAGCCGAAAGCCGTAAAAATGGGGAAAATCTGGCTTGAAAGTGCCGCCGACAGACAATCGGCAAGGGCCCGAAATGGCGCATTTTCGCCGCCAATGAGGAACAGGAAGGACCGTCGATGAAAATTCTCGTAACCGTGAAGCGTGTCGTTGACTACAACGTGAAGATCCGGGTGAAGGCGGATGGTTCGGGCGTCGAGCTTGCCAATGTGAAGATGTCGATGAACCCGTTCGACGAGATTTCGGTCGAGGAAGCACTGCGCCTGAAGGAAGCCGGCAAGGCGGACGAAGTCGTGGTGGTGTCGGTCGGTCCGGCCAAGGCGGAGGAAACGCTGCGCACGGCGCTGGCCATGGGCGCCGATCGGGCGATCCTGGTGGAAACCGATCAGGAGATCGTCGAGCCGCTCGCCGTCGCCAAGCTGGTCAAGGGCGTGGTCGAGGCGGAACAGCC